>NC_010337.2:1125000-1352500 GCF_000019165.1 Heliomicrobium modesticaldum Ice1 | reverse complement strand
ATAGAGGGCGAATCGGTGAGCAGCATCACCAGTCGGTCAATGCCGATACCCAGACCGCCTGTAGGGGGCATGCCGTACTCGAGGGCATTGAGGAAATCCTCATCCATCATATGGGCCTCTTCGTCACCAGCCTCGCGCAAGGCAAGCTGGCGGACGAAGCGCTCCCGCTGATCGATGGGATCGTTCAGCTCAGAAAAGGCGTTGCCCAGCTCGCGGCGTGTGATGAAGACCTCAAAGCGATCGGTGAACTGGGGCTGCGTGGCGTTGCGCTTGGCCAGCGGCGACACCTCTACAGGATGGCCGATGATGAAACGGGGCTGTACCAGGTGCTCTTCCACCTTTTCCTCGAAGACGGTGTTGATCACATCGCCACGGCTGTCTGTCTCATTGACAGGGACGCCGATGCTTTTCGCCGCTTCCCGGGCCGCCGCGTCATCGGTGATGCTATGGAAGTCTACACCGGCGTACTGCCGGATGGCGTCAAGCATGTTCAGGCGCGGCCAAGGCGGCGTCAAGTCGATCTCCTCACCCTGGTAGGTGATCTGAGTCGTCCCCAAGACCTTCTGGGCCACAGAAGCGACGAGATTTTCCGTCAGTTCCATCATATCATTGAAATCGGCGTAGGCCTGGTAGATCTCGATCATGGTGAACTCAGGGTTGTGGCGCGTCGAGATCCCTCGTTGCGGAAGATGCGGCCCAGCTCGTAGACGCGCTCAAAGCCGCCTACGATCAGCCGCTTAAGATGCAGCTCCAGGGCGATGCGCATGTACAGCTTCATGTCCAAGGCGTTGTGGTGGGTGATAAAGGGACGGGCGGTGGCACCGCCGGCGATGGGATGCAGCACCGGCGTCTCCACTTCGAGATACCCCCGCTCATCGAGGAACTCCCGGACGGCGCGGATGATCTTGCTGCGCAGGACGAAAGTCCGCTTCACCTCGGGGTTCATGATCAGGTCCAGATAACGCTGGCGGTAGCGCAGCTCTACGTCCTTTAAGCCGTGAAACTTCTCGGGCAGGGGGCGGAGCGACTTGGTCAGCAAAACAAACTGCTTGACCCAGATGGAGATCTCACCCTTTTGGGTCTTGAAGACATGGCCCTCGACGCCGTAGATATCGCCGATGTCCGCCTTGGCGAAAAGCTCAAAGACCTCATGCCCCACATCGTCGCGACGAACATAGATCTGGATTTGTCCGGTGATGTCCTGCAGATTGCCGAAACCGGCCTTGCCCTGGTGGCGACGGGCCATCATCCGGCCGGCGAGGCGCACCGTCTGGTTTTCCAGGGCATCAAAACCTGCCTTGATGTCTTCGGCGTGATGGGTCCTTTCAAAACGGTCGCCGAAAGGATTGATGCCTTTCTCCCTCAAATCGTTCAGCTTTTCCAGGCGGACCTTGATCAGTTCGTTCTTTTCCATTTCCAGCATGCTTTTTTCCATAATGCTTGTCTCCTCCCGGCGCATTCAAAAGAGCCAGGTCTTCCTGGCCCTTCGATTCA
This sequence comes from Heliomicrobium modesticaldum Ice1, assembly GCF_000019165.1. Lineage (GTDB taxonomy): Bacteria > Bacillota > Desulfitobacteriia > Heliobacteriales > Heliobacteriaceae > Heliomicrobium > Heliomicrobium modesticaldum. The sequence continues at coordinate 1,351,006 of NC_010337.2, read as the reverse complement.
TTCTACACCTTTTGCCGCCGCCGAATAAAGGATAAATGAGTCCGGTGAAGGTCTACCCCTTCTTGTTGATGTCCACAATCTCGTACTTGATCTTCCCCATAGGCACCTGCACCTCGACGACTGCGCCCTTGGGCTGACCGAGCAAGGCCTTACCCACCGGGGAAACGTTGGAGATCTTTGACTGGCTGGGGTCGGCTTCGGCCGAGCCAACGATGGTGTATTCGAATTCGGAATCGTCCTCCAGATCCTTGAGGAGGACACGGGCGCCGATAGTCACCACATTGGTCTCACCCTCGCCGCCTTCAATCAGCTTGGCGTTGCGGAGCATCTTCTCCAGGGTGATGATTCGGCCTTCGACGAAGGCCTGTTCGTTTTTGGCGTCTTCGTACTCGGAGTTCTCGCTGATATCGCCGTAATCGATGGCCTGCTTGATCCGTTCGGCCACCTGCCCGCGCTTGTGCGATTTCAAGAACTCCAGTTCCTCTTCCAATTTCTTTAGGCCTTCTGCCGTCAGCATCACTTGTTTTTCTTCCATACATTCGCTCCCCTATCCTTCAAATCAAAAATGTGTCCTTTACGCGGTTTCACTCCCGAAACTTCATGCGGTGTCATGTAACATGTGAGGCTACACTGAATAAGCACTGCCTAACAGCCGTAAAAAGCCTGCGGCCGGGCAGTGCTTGCTTACTCCACCATCTTTAGTTTCGTATTATATCCAGGTTGCAAAATATTGTCAACATCAAGTTCTTGACTTCCGGCTGCCGTTCGCGGCGGTCTGAACAGGCTTTTGCGGACCCGCTCCACATCCAATTCGCTTAAGGGACGATCAAAACTACGCAACCCAGCCAGAGAAAAGCCGTGTTTGCGGCCTAAGCGGGTGATCTCCTCCACCTTGTCGATAAAAAGTTCCCGACCAAGGGAGAAACATTCCCGCCGCCCCTCCAGGGCGAGGATCATCGTCTCGGCCATGCAGGCGTAGGCCAACCCTGGCGGGAAGCCAAAGTTGAACCCGAAGTTCACATCACCGGGGACCTTGACGACACCTCCCTCGATCAATAGAACGTCAGGCCGTTCCTTGGCCACCCGGCGAGACACGTCCCTGGGCCGGGCCACATCGCAGACGAGGGATCCCGCTTTCAGGTGTTCAGGCTCGATGATCGCATCAGCCGCGCTCGATACGGCGACGACGATGTCGGCTCGGCGGAGGGCGCCGGCCATATCGGTCGTCACCCCCACGGAGAGACCTGTTTCATGGAGGATGCGGTAGGCCAAACGATCGAGCCGGTCCAAGCGGCGCGCCACCAGCGTCAGGTCACTCGCCTCCCGGGCAAGCAACCGAGAGCAGACGGCACCGATGGAGCCAGTGGCGCCCACGACAACGACAGCGGCGCGGTCGAGTTTGTAACCGAGCCTCTCGGCGGCAAGGCGCGTCGCCTCCAGGGCCGTCGCCACTGTATAGGAATTCCCTGTCGTCACCGGGACGGGTAACCGCTTCGCCAGTGTCACTCCCCCATCGCCGATGATGGAGGTGTAAGCGCCGAGGCCGATGATCTGCGCGCCCAAGTCGACGGCCTTGCGGCAAGCCTTTTCCACCTTCGCAAGCACCGTTTCCTCAGGTAGCGACAACATCTGCCGCGTTGTCAGCGGGCAAGCGATGAACAGGCCGTCCACCTGACTGTATCCCGACCGGATCCCCTCGCAGCGCGCTGTCCGCACCGGCGGCGCCCAGCGGAAGACCCCTTCAACAAGCGATTCGGGGAACCAGCGGACCCAGGGAAACTTACGGGCTATGTCCGCAACGGTAAGGGGATGAATGATGAAGGCAAAGCGTTTCATGCCGACCTCCTGCGGTCGTCTGCCGGGAAGACACCTTCTCCAGGCGAGGCTGAAAACCGAACCGCGCTAACCAATGGCGGTACTCCTCCGGGGTGATCTCCTCGGGCCTCCGCTCCGCCAAGGCGACCAGCAGTCCCTCCATGACGTTCGTCCCGAAGGAACGTCCGCTCAACTCCGGCGTCGTCGTGACCAGCCTATCGACACCGCGCTCTTTGAGCAACCGAACATCCGCATCGGTGACGGTGTTGGTCAGAACAATCTTGCCTCGCATGTCCGCCGGCATATACCGGCGAATGAAGTGGAAATCCCCGGCGACAACCTCTGCCTCCCGGAACACGTGAGGGAACCGGGGTTTTATCTGCTCCTGCCGACTGCCCGTTGGATAGAGCCAATGAAAGGGCAATTGACTGATCACTGGAATAATTACGCGAGAAAAACGATTTAATGCCTGCAAGCTGCGAATCGGCAAGGGAAGGCCGCAACCGAACATCAGATCGCCGAAGGTGACCTGACAACCCTGCTGGACAAAGGCCTCTGCAAGGCCATAGCGATCGACGGCGCAAAGGAGCAACACCTGCTGTCCCGGATGGATCAGACCGTCCGCAGCCAGCGTCTCCACCACCTGTCGTTCCCAGTGCTCTTTGAGATTGCTGCCGTCGACGACAGGGCTCTGCCGAGCCGCTTGGGCCAGACGCCGCCCGTCACGCAGGGTGTAACGCCGGTTGCCGGCGCGCAGGTAGAGATCGATGCCGCCCAAGCCGATAGCGTCAACCTGTCCGTCAAGGGCGCGAATCATTTCAATGGCCCGGCCGTAGTTGCCGTCCGTGCCGCGGCGCTCTAGGCGGACTTTTTTTCCGAGGACCTCCACCTCCGCCTGGTGATCCCGTTTAGACGATCCCAGGGAGATGCTGACGACACGTTTCAACAGGGACGCCTCCACCTTTTTTCTGCAGCAAAAACCGCTTGACAATGAGCATAACCAACTTGGCCCCTCCCTATGTGCCATCCACCCCCCGGACTTGCCCCGCCATGGTTTAAATGGTATTTTATACCCGGTAGGGGCAGTTTCCAGCAGAGAATCTCCTGCCAGGAAACTTAAGATTGATAATTAGGAGTGATCACGTGAGCACGGTAATCTGTTACCTGAGCAAACGGGGCACCACGGAATACTGCGCGAAACGCCTGGCCGACCTGATCGACGACTCAGTGGAAATCGTCGATGTCCGGAAAAACCCGGTCGGACCGGACTGGAGCGCCTGCGATACGGTCATCCTTGGGGTGCCCATCTACGGCGGCGACATCGAACGGGAGTTCAAACAGTTCGTCCGAGAGAACTGGCGCTATATCATGGCCAAACGGCTGGCCCTCTTCATCTGCGGCATGCTGGAAAAGAAAAGCGAGGCCGAGATCAAGACCGCTTATCCCGAGCAGCTGCTGAGAAGGGCCTTCCTGACGGAGAACTTCGGCGGCCGCGTCTATCAGGACAAACTGGGCTTCTTCGAGCGCATCGCTTTCCGCATGGTCACGAAGATCAAAGAGGACTACAGCAACCTGTCCGAAGAAAAGATCGCCGCTTTCGCCGAACGGGTCAATGCCGCCCGGTCGGCGGCGGCCGAAGGCAGCGGCGACGGCGCAGGGAGCAAGGCCGATTCCGGCGACGAGGCGGCGAACAAGCCGAAGACTTCCGAAAAGGAAATCTTATAAATAAAACGCTGCTAAAAAGGAAAGCCTTATCCCATGAAAAAGACCAGCGCTTTGCCTTCAGCGCTGGCCTCGCTTTTGTCTTCTTCCATCCTGCTTAAGCGGAATGCCAAACCACTATGCCCGGACCTCCGCCTTTTTGCGCGGTCCGGCTTGGAAAAGGCGGTTGACGATGGTAGCCATGGGCTGCTGGAGCAAGGTCATAAAAACGATCGGGATGGAGACGCGAAGATCGAAGTATCCCGTGGAAAACAACACACCCAAGGCGATGTTGCGCATCCCGCTCGAATAGGTCAGGGCGATGACATCCTCCCGGGGACGCCCCAGGAAACGGCCGGCGCCATAGCCCAGCAGGTAGGCGATGCTGTTGAGCAAAAAGAGGCTCGCCAAGATGGGCAGGGCGTTCGACCAGCCGAGAACCAGATAATCGTGCATGATCGCCACGTTGATGGCGACAACAAGGAAAAGGCCGAGCTTGGAGAGAGCGCTCAAACCGGCCTGCAAAGGCCCCTGGGGATCCCAGAAGCGGTAGGGGTGCAGGAAGAGACCGAGCAACGACGGCAGCACCACCATCAGCAGCATATCCTCAATGAGCCGCTCAACAGGCAGGTGACCGGAGACATGCAAGATCACCTGAGCGAAGAGGGGCAGGATGAGCGGGCTGAGCAGCGTGTCCAGCACGACCAGGGCTAGGGCGAAAGAATTGTTGCCCTGGGTGATGTTAGTCCAGACCGAGGCTGTGATCGCCACGGGGATGGTGGAACCGATGACCAGCCCCATCACCGTCTGGGCGTCGCTCGGAAAAAAGAGCATCCCCAGACCGAAGGCCGCCGCCGGGACCAGTCCGTGGGCCAGCAGCAGAGACGTCAGAAACAGGACTGGCTCGCGAAAGAGGGCGCGAAACTGGCCCCAGGAGCAGTTCAGCGCCCCCAAAAAGGTCATGTAGCCAAAGAGCCAGTAGACCCAGGCTTTTTGTTCCTGCAGGGTTGTCCAAAAGATGTTGCCAAAAAGCAAGGCCCCCGGGATCAGGATGAACATGCCCCGCTCCAGCAGACGGTGAAAGGCGATGACCCACCGGCTCAACATGGCATGCAACCTCCAGGCTGTCCCTTGTTCAAAGCCGGCAATTTACAACTTGTTTTTATGCTCATTCATCTTCGCTTCTTCCCACTTCTCATGCATATGGTCGACCACTTTCTGCACCAACCGGATAGCGAATCGTTCCGAATGGCACTTCAGGCTTGACACAATGGCGTATAGTAAAACAGCATTCATCTCGTCTTTATTACCGTCATCCATCAGGGCGATCGCCGCTTCAATCTCTTCCAGATAGCGTTCCCCAATCTCGTTCAAGATGTCCTGGGCCAACTTCTCCACATCGACGGATTTGCGCATTCGCCCACCTCCTGCCTCTATGTTCGACAGAGGAAGGACAAATCCTTTGGTCCTAACGAAAGACGCTTAGGCTCTTCGCAGCAGTGCCTGCAGAACATCATCAAAGGACTGGTCGCCGATTTCATCAAGCATCTTGTCAAGGGGCGTCTTCCGACGCAAGGAGCCCGTCAATACGATCTGGACCTGCTGCGACCGGTCGACCAGGAGCGAATCGACGATCAAGGCGTCGCTCAGGAGGCCCACAATCACCGCCGCCTTCAACGGATTGAGTGTCACCAGCGCTGGCTTTTTCTTTTTATTGCCCTGCTGACCGTTGCAATGGTCGTTGCCTTTCCCGTTGCCGTTACCTGTCTTGTTGCCCTTCCCGCTGTTTTGCCCTTCCTTACCTTCCCCTCCCTTCCTCATCGTCATCCCCCTTACTATGCAATAACCGTCGGCGTAGACGTCTCTTCAGCAAAGACCGGGATCGCTAACAGGACGAACAGGACCGTGGCGACGATCAAGAGAATGTCATGTTGCAATTCTTCGGATACCATAAATATCTCCCTCCATTTCTTCCCTATTAGGCTATGATGGGAACAGCGAATGGGTACAAGTCCAAATGGCATTTCATTGGAAAATTGAACAGGGCAAAGGGCAAAACAAAGGGCGATCCTGCTGCGAGGATTGCCCTTGTCTGTAAGGTTAGCTTTTGCCGATCGCTTCGCGGCGCGGGCGGAAGCGGATGACATTGCTTATCGACGCTCTGCCTGCTTGTTTCATCGCCTGTGAAAGAGGGCCGCTTGTTTCCTCCCCTTGCTCCGTCGCTCCCAGCGACTGCAAGAAGCGACCCAGAAGACGATCAAAGTCTTCCCGCCCTGTCAGGGAGGTGGGATCAAAGGCATGGGGAACCTGCTCCAACGACGCCCCGGGGATGGCGTCGACGACCCGTTGCATAAGGCGAATCGCCAAAGTCGATTCCCCGCCGACGATGCCGAGACAGGGGCTTTGGATCCGGCTGAGTTCCCCCGTCAGGTTGACACCCCGGATCATCCAGCGTGTTTTCATGGCGTCGAGGCCGCGGATCTTGGGGATCTCGCTCCGCAAATGTCGCTGGGCGAAGGGCCAGCGGCTGTACATATTCAAAATTATCGGCGTCAGCCATGATTTGGGCAGCAAAAAGAGGGGCGACGCCAGCCAGGTCATCCGGATCAAGGCGGCTTCTTCGCTGTCGGCAGGGTCGAGTTCGCTGAAGGTGTCCACGAGCACCAGGGCGCGGCAACGGTGGGGGTAATCGAGGGCGAAACGCTGGGCGATGACGCCGCCGAAAGAGACGCCGCAGACGACGGCCCCTTCGATCTGCAAAAACCGCAACAAAGCCGCCAGATCGCGGGCGTGATCAGTGAGACGGGTGGTCCAGGTCATGGGGCCGGAGCGGCCCGTCCCTCGCACATCGTAGAGGATCACCCGATTTGTCCGGGAAAAGGTCTCCACCTGAGGCGCCCACATGCCATGACTGACAGCGATGCCGGGGATGAAGATGATTGGGTCGCCGTGCCCGTAAACCTCATAATAGATTCGTGTGCCGTTCAACTGCTGGACGGGCATAACATCCCTCACAGGGCCGTATTTGTCCGCACCGATCGGACTATTATATTCTCCCTCGTCCCTCTCGGCAAATTGCCCGGAAAAAAAAGAAAAAGCAGCGTCTCCCTCAGAAGGAGGGCGCTGCCTTTGTTCGTCTAGCCCCCTGTTCAATTCGGCGGCGCTGCCCTTTCGAGCAATCGCCGCCATTTTGCCGCAACAGCCTCATTCGCTATTTCGGGTCGTTAGAGAACTGGGGCGGCAAGAAGGGCTGGTCTTGGTTCTTATGGTGGTAGTGCTTGTCGGCCGGCTCGCTCAAGTGGCAGACGGTGCAGTTGCCGTTGGCGCCGATGGGACCGGCGAAGCCCTGGTAGGTCTTCGGCTGATAGTTGATCTCGCTGTAGCCGAGGGCCTCCGAGGCCGGGTAGACGACGTGGGGAGAGCCGTGGCAGGCGGCGCACATCATGTCGCCCTTGTCGGCTTTTTCAAAGCGGTAAAGGTGGGATTTTTCCGTGATCCACTGGTTATAGGAGCTGGACTTGGTGCTGGCCTTGGTGTGATCCTTCGTGTGGCAGGAGAGACAGTCGGGCTGGTTGATCCAGTTCTCCCGCGGCTTGGCCTCCGTAAAGCCTTCCGGCAGGTAGGGCTTCAGCCGTTCCAGCGACTTCTGGGCCGCCGGCAGGTCCTTCTGCTTCATCAACACGGAGGCGGCATGTTCCGGCAGGGTGCCGTGGCAGTTCATGCAGTCCATGCCGAAGCCGCGATGGACGTCACGCTGGCAGTAGACCTGGCCTTTCGCCGACGAGGGGTGACAGAGGCCGCAGGTCTCGATGGAGCCGTTTTGCATGTACTGGGCATGCTTACCGTGGAGGGCCGCCGACATGGACAGCACGTCCGGTTTGCCCGGCGCGCCCACGTTATTGGCGGCGTGACAGTCGAGGCAGTACTGAGGCCGGCCGGCTTCCGCCTCGGCCAGCAGGTTGGTGCCCACGTTCTTGTCGTGGTCTGCCAGGATGTCGCGGGCGGTGGCATCAGAGAGACCGATGCCGTCTTTGTTCGGCGTGCCGCCGTGGCAGATGTAGCAGCCTAACTCGCCGCTGACCGGCGCCGCCATCTTGGTCTCGGCGAGCAGTTCGCCGCTCGCGGCGTCGGTGGCGCGAATGGTGAACATGGGATAGGCGTCTACTTTGCCATCGTCATTATAGGGAGAAACGGGAATGCCAATGGCGGTCCAGGCTTTTTTCGCCTTATCGAGGGTGAACTCGCCTCTGTCGGCGGGCATGCCTGTCTTACCGGTGTTCGGCTGGATGTCCTTTTTCAAGGTGATCTTCGCATAGTCCCAGAAGTTGATCGTCTTAGAAGGTTCGTTGTGGTTCTCCGGGGCCTCATAGCTGAGCTTGATGCCGTCCGTGACGACGACGGGCGGGTCACCCCGTTTGATCACCTGCGCCCATAAATCGTTGCCGGGGGTGTGAAAACTGAAATACTTGTCGTTGTCGCTGGTGCACTTCATCCCAATGGACTGCCAGGCCAAGATCACATAGTCTCCCGGGGGTTTCACCGTCGAGGCGGCTGGCGTTCCGGTGGTCCCGCCAGGCGCTGCGCCGCTTCCCGGGGCACCTGCGTTTTTCGCGCAACCCGTCGCGACACCGGACAATAGGGCCACGCCGGAGACGACAAGAACAGCGGCCTTCATCGTCTGGGAAAGCTGCTTCCGCCACTGGGCGGGCGGTTTCTGAGGTTGTCTGTCCAACTGCGGCTCGAGTCCAAGCTGCGGCGCTGCATCTGGTGAAGACGGCAACAGTCGCCACGCCGATGACGCACTTTGTGATTGCTTATCTTCCGCCAATCCTGTCATCCTCCTTTTTCATGTTCGTCCGTTCTTTTGCACTGTCTGGTTCGTTCCGACTGTTCGTCTTTCCTTGCTGGGGTCCCTTAGCCTGCTGCGTCCTGTACCGAAAAACCCATACCCCCCATATGTACAGGACAGATTATAGTACAGGCAGTATGAATTTTCAATTTTTTGTGAAAATGAATTGTCTCACAGCGGAGGGGCGCCCCGTCTGGACGTGACTTTTATCCTTGCAATTTAACCGAGTTCGTTTATAGTAGTCGTTAGGACCTTCTGCAAATTTGGCGAAGAAATGCGTTACCTTTGTTCCATTTTACATCATTATTTAAATAAAGGGGATGGGCCCATGGAACCGATCAAGTCCATCAAGCTGGCGACCCAAAGCCCGTGTCCCGCCTTCGGCGCGTTGCGCATCTTGACAAGGCTGGAAGGTTTTCTCCCTATTCTGCTGGGAAACCACGGGTGCTACTACGGACTCAATTTCCTCGCCCACTTCTACGCGGCACGTAAATCCATCTACGCCCCGTTGCTCTATTCGATCGACTTCACCGACAAAAACCTGCACCACAAGCTGCTCGACGCGATCAAGGAGATCATTAAGGAAGAAAAACCGGAGTTCGTCCCGGTGATCAACCTCTGTGTGGCCACCACCGTCGGCATCGATATCGACGAGATGGCCCGGGAGCTCCCTGAGATCATCCCCTTGCGCGTGACCGGTTTCGGCACCCGCAGCCACGCCGAGGCCAAAGACGTGGCCATGGAGGGCATCTTCAAAAAGCTCCGCCAATTCGGCGATCACAAACTGCGTGAGCCCAAGGCCGTCGCCTCCATCGGCGAGGTCTTCCCGGCCGATACGATCGCCCTGGAGAACCTCCTCGAAAAAATGGGCCTCAAGCTGCGCGCCCATGTCCCCTCCAAGGACATCAACGACTTCCGCAAAGCCCTGAACGTCTCCACGATGGCCTGCTTGCATCCTTTCTACACGCGGACGATGCGCCAGTTCGGCGAGTTGGGCATCCCCCACATCACCGGCGGCCCTGCCGGCGCAGAGATGACCTACGCCTGGATCAAAGCCATCGCCGAGTCGACCGGCGCCGACATGGGGCTGGCTGAGCAGATCGCCCAGGAGGAGCGCGACGCCGTCCAAAAAGTCCTCGATGGCCCGCTGAACCTCAGAGGCGTCCGCATCGCCGTCGCCGGCTATGAAGGCATCGAGTTCCTGGTGGGCCGCATCCTCGTCGAAGCCGGCGCAGACGTGCCCTACCTGTCCACCTCAATCGGCAAATCGCCCCTTTGCGAAGCCGATGTGGCCTGGTTCCAGGCGCGCGGCACGGAAGTGAAGTTCCGCAAATCGGCCGCCGACGACCTGGTGGCCGTGAAAAAGTACAAGCCCGATATCGCCCTGGCTGCCACCGACGTGGCCGGCATGGGCAAGGAACTGGGCAGCGCCTCTGTCTACTTCACGAACCTGATCGCCGCCCGGCCCCTCTTTTTAGCCCACGGCGCCGAAAACATCCTCAGCCTGATGCACCACCTGCTGAAAGCCCGTCCCTCCATCAACCGGGTGCGCTCCTTCTTCCAAGATGTCGAGATGGAGCGTTCTATCGCCATCTCCGAAGTGAAAGCGCACCTGGGCGACGCTTTCGCCTGTGGCTGGGGTGCTCCTGTCTGGGGCGGCTGCTCGGCAGAGGAAGCGGCGGCGGCGAGCGACTGCGGCTGCGGCGACGCCATGGACGGCGCTGCATGCTTTGGCGGCGACACCGGCGCCGGCGCGAGCGCCATGAACTGCGCCCCGGGATGCGCCATTGCCGGCTGCCCCGCTGCGGGCGGCCAAAACAGCAGGGAGGCGAAGTGACCGATGCAGATGATGCGCGACGTCGATCTGACGAACGGCTACTGGGGTGCCCTCTATGTGCTGGCCCCGATGCGGGGCAACTTCTGCGTGATCGTCGACGGCCCCATCGGCTGCCACTATGTGCCCATCGACTCGGCCCTTAACTACACCGACGCCATCCCCTACCTGCAAAACGTCTATGCCACCCACATCCTCGAAGGGGACGTGGCGCTGGACGGCACCTTACATAAACTGCGCAAGCTCTGCGGCGAGCTGATCGACCGCTATGAAAACATCTTCATCCTCTCCTGTGCCGAGAGCGAGATCATCTCCAGCGAAGGCGCCATGCTGGAGGCCGAGATCGACGGCCGCCGCATCTGGTACATCCACACGCGCTCGCTCGACGTGGATGACCTGACAGCCCGCGACGACATCATGCTCTACCTCTATGAGCATGTGGTCCCCAAGATGCCCCGCCTGCCGAAAAAAGCATCGGCAAAGCCCCTTGTCAACATCCTCGGCCCCACCTACGGCAACTTCAACCACTACGCCGACTTTGCCGAGATCAAGCGCCTCATCGAAGGCATCGGCGCCGAGGTGAACGTGGCCTTCCCCTTTGACTGTGAGCTGGGCGACATAACCCGCCTCGACGACGCTGACGCCAACGTCCTCCTCTACCAGGAGTACGGCCAAAAACTCGGCAAGGCGCTGGGCAAGCCCCTGTTCTTCGGGCCCATCGGATTGCAGGCGACGACGGCCTTTCTGCTCGGCCTCGGCGACGCCCTCGGATTGCGCGCCGAAGCGGAAGCCTTCATCGCCAAAGAGAAGCGGACGACCTTGCAAGGCTTCTGGGACGTGTGGCGCTCGCCCCACCAGGACATCTTCCGGACGAATTCCTTCGGCGTTTACGCCCATAAGACTTACGCTGAGGGCCTCGTCAACTTCTTGCGCGACGAGCTCGGCTTCGAGGCCTACGCCTGCGGCGTCAAGACAGACCGCTGGCGCTCGAAAAAGGCCATGGACATCGAAGCGGCCCTCTTGGAGAACCCGCCGACCCTCTTTTTCGGCAGCATCAACGAGAAGATCTACATCACCGAACATATCCTGCCGACGCGCTTCATCGCGGCGGCCACGCCGATGCCGATCGTCTGCCGCTCCACCGGCACCCCCTTTATGGGCTACAACGGCGTCGTCTACCTGACCCAGCTCGTCAGCAACGAGCTCTTCGACATCCTCTACAGCCACATCCACATCGAGTACGCGCCGGAAAAGGACAAGCGCCGCCGCGAACGGGACGCCGCCCGCAAGGAATGGGAAGCGCAACTGAAGGGTTCCATCGTCATCCGCGAGGTCCGCTGGCCCGAAGAGACGGTGGCCCATATGGAAAAGGTCCTCAAAAAGGTGCCCTTCTTCGTCCGCGTCAGCGCCTCGAAGATGCTGCGGGTGGAGAGCGAGAAACTGGCCAAGGAGCAGCTCCGCGACTACGTGACCACCGACGACGTGGATCAGGTCTACAACCGGTTCAAACGATAGGAGGGTCGCCCTTGCTGGGATTCGGCTTTCTCTCCCTGCCCACCTGGTTCGTCCATATCGCCAGCCTCGTCGAATGGGTGATCGCCGTCATCCTTGTCTACCAACTGGGCCAGCGCCTCAATCAGGTCTGGCTCCAGCGCCTCCCCTGGGCGATGATCCCTTACTTGCTGAGCGGCATCTGCGCCATCTGGTATCACCTGACCTATGACACGGCACAGTGGCTGAGCGACGCCCAGAGCTACCTGACCTTCCTCGGCAGCACCGCCTTCGGCGTCTGGGCCTTCTTCTTCCTGCGGTCGCTGCAGACCTTTCGCATCTCGTCGCTGTCGGCGCGGTCAGCACATACAGTTCGGTCGTCCGGAACAGTTGGGCCGGTTGGAACGTTCGAGTTGGGCGGATCGGCTGGACCAAAGGACGCGACGACCCGGGAAGGCGGGGTGAGCGACCATGTCTAGCACCGCTGAGATGCTGATGACCCTCTCCATCTTCCCCTACCTCTACTTCCTCTACGTCTTACACCGGGTGCGCAAGGAGCGCCCCGAACTGGTCCACCCCCTCACCTACAACGGTTTCGTGGCCATGCTCGGTTTCGTCTTTTTCACCGCCTGCACGGGCCTCTACGCCGTCAAAGTCCTCGGCGCCCCCACCTTGGGCCATGTGGACTACCTGCACGGCATCTCCGAAGCGGGGCTGACCATCACCAACGGCTTTATCCTCTCGGGACTGCGGCGTCACTTGAAACAGCTTGACGCCAAGGCCGCCGGCAGAGGAAAATAAAAAGGGCCGCCCTTGGCCGGGCGGCTTTTCCCGCTTGTGCGGGGATGGTTTGGTTGGTTGCAGAATAAAGCCGTCGAACCGCTACGGCATGATGCGGTACGCCATGATGAAAACTTCATCGATGGGACGGCTCATGGGCAACAGCAACGGGTGAAAGCGGAGCGAATCCGTACAGTACGTTCGCACAGAACATATAGGAGCTGGTGACATGTCGGAAAAGAATTTCTACGCCGTCTATGGAAAAGGCGGCAGCGGCAAGAGCTTCGTCATCTCCAACCTGTCTAACGCGACGGCCCGCCTGGGCAAGCGCGTCCTCCAGATCGGCTGCGACCCCAAGCACGACTCGACGGTCATCCTCTTCAACGGCGTCAACCCGCCGACGTTGCTGGAATACTGGGCTGAACTGAACGAGCACTCTGACGAGGTGGAACCGACGCCCCGCGTGGAAGATATCATCTTCAAGGGCAAAGGCGTCTACGCCCTGGAGATCGGCGGCCCGGAAGTGGCCATCGGCTGCGGCGGCCGCGGCATCTCCCTCGGCTTTGAAGTCCTGGAGAAGATGGGCCTCTACAAATGGGACTTCGACTACGTCTTCCTGGACTTCCTGGGCGACGTCGTCTGCGGCGGCTTCGGCGTCCCGATCAGCAAGTCCATCGCCAAGTCGATCATCCTCGTCGCCGGCAACGACCACCAGTCCCTCTACGTGGCGAACAACATCTGCTCAGCCGTGGCCTCCTTCGCCAGACTGGGCGGCAAGTCCCGCATCCTGGGCATGATCATCAACAAGGACGACGGCAGCGGCTACGCCGAACAGTTCTGCGACACCGTAGGCATCAAGGTGCTGGCCAAGATCCCGAACAACCCGGAAGTGGCGAAATTGAACGCCCTCTTCCAACTGGTCAGCGACATCCCGCCCTACGACAAGCTCTTCCAAGACCTCGTGCAGCGGTTGCCGGAAGAGACAGGCGTGCTGCCGAAGCCGATGGATTTTGAAGCGTTTTCGAAAATCTACCGGGATATCCCGCAGGTGCATCTGGAGCGGGTGACGGCGGAGGAGATGTTTCAGCGATAGCACAGGGCGTCATTTGATCAGCGGCAACAGCTCCCGGAACAGGGGCGTCGCCGCCCCCTTCATCAGGTCAAAGAAGATCGTCTCCACATTGGAGATCGTGGCCCCCATCTCCTGCATCAGGTCGATCCCGTTGGCGAAGTTGGCACTGGAACGGGAGCAAACGGCATCGGAGGCGACGAAAACGAGATAACCCTCTTGCAGGAGATCCCGAACGGATTGGAAGACACAGACGTGAGTCTCCATGCCGGCGACGATGACTTTCCGCCTCCCCAGGCCGGCCAGGCATTGGCGCACCTCTTCCGTCAGGGCGGAAAAGGTGACTTTCTCGAAGCGATGGGCATGACGGAGCTTATCGGCCAGAGAAGGCACGGTTTTTCCCAGACCTTTGGGGTACATCTCGACGCCGATGATCGGGATCCCCAGGCGCTGCGCGACGGCGATCAGGATTCCCGTTTTGCCGATCACCTGCTCCCCCTCGGCCATCGCCGGAACGAGACGCTCCTGGATGTCGACCACCATCAGCACCACCTCTGGGGCATGGAGGCGGTATTTATCCATCCCGTGGCTCACTTTCTCCGCTCCCTTCCAATGAATACCAATAAAATCGATATTTTGCGCCTTGCTCTTTATCCTAATTTTGCCGGCCAATGTCGGACAAGCCTCACGGCCGTTCTAACGGCTTGCCAGTTTTTATAGTAAGAAGGGATCCTGAATACCCGCGTTACAGCGGAACTGCACAAACAAAGTTGTCAGTTTTTATTTACAGTAAGAAGGGAGCCTCATGGGTGAAAATCCAGCGACAAGGGCGTTGCGATCACTGACCGCGCACCTGTTCGCGGTGTTCCGTCAGCAACCGGACCACGCTCTCCCTGTCCGGCGCCTGGTTGATCTCCGCCCGAAGACGCGAGGCGCCGCGGATTCCTTTTAAGTACCAACTGAGATGGCCCCGCATCTCCCGGACGCCCCGCTCCTCGCCTTTAAGGGCGACGATGTGTTCCAGATGCAGGAGGGCCTGATTGATCCGTTCCTCCGGCGACGGCGGCGGCGGCATCTCGCCCGTCTCAGCCCAGTGGACCAAGCGGGAGAAGATCCAGGGGTTGCCCATGCAGCCGCGGCCGATCATGACGGCGGCGCAGCCGGTTTCGACGAGCATGCGCAAGGCGTCATCCGGTTCCCAGACATCGCCGTTGCCGATGACCGGGATGGACACCTGGCGGACCGTTTCAGCGATGACAGACCAGTCGGCCTGACCCGAGTAGAACATCTCCCGCGTCCGCCCGTGGACCGTCAATGCCTGAACGCCGACGGCTTCGAGGCGGGGGGCCAGTTCCGGGGCGACGATGCGCCCAGACGACCAGCCGATCCGCATCTTCACGGTGACAGGGACCTGGACGGCTCTAACGACGGCCTCGGCGATATCGACGGCCAGATCGGGCGTCTTTAGCAGGCAGGCGCCTTCGCCGTTGCGGACGATCTTGGGCGCCGGGCAGCCCATGTTGATGTCGATGATGGAGGCCCCGGCGGCCTCGACGATGCGGGCCGCCTCGGCCATCACCGCCGGCTCAGAGCCGAAGATCTGGACGGCGATGGGGCGCGCCTCGCCGGTGATGTCCAGGATTTCCATCGTGTTGCGGTTGGCGTAGGTGAGGGCTTTGTCGGAGATCATCTCCGTATAGACGAGGGGACAGCGGTGTTCCTTTAAAACCGTCCGGAAGGGTTTGTCGGTGACGCCGGCCATGGGCGCCGCCACAACAGGCGGGAAAACGGACCAGGGGCCGATGCGCAGCGGCGCAAGGCCCTTTGCTTTCACGGTCTCCCGGAGGACGGACGCCTGTTCCGGCTGGATCACGCCGGGAGGTGTTTCGATCACAGGATGGTTCGGCAACGCAGTACCTCCGATTGACAGAGCGCCGGTTGCGCTCCCTTTTGCCCCGTTGTGTTCAGGGTGCGCCGTTTTCGGCGGAGGATTGCAGCTCTGTCAGAGAGCTGCCTGTCTTGAGCAAGGTAAATGACGCCCCTCGGCAGGCCTTGGGCGCACCCTACGGTTTCAGCGCCTTCCGCAAGCGCTGGTAGATGATCCGCAGCCCCTCCAGGGTCAGCAGCGGGTCGATCATGTCCACCGTAGCTGTCTCTGGAGCGATCAGATCGGCTGTCTCTCCCGTAGCGATGACGCGGGTCTTATCGCCCAGCTCCGCCTTCATCTTGGTGACGATGCCATCCACCTGGCCGGCGAAGCCGAAGATGATGCCCGACTGCATGCCGCTGATGGTGTTTTTGGCAATCACCCGCTGCGGCTTAACCAGTTCGATGCGGGGGAGTTTGGCTGCCCGGGCAAAGAGCGCCTCTGTCGATACAGCCACGCCGGGGGCGATGGCCCCGCCCAAGTACTCCCCTTTTTCCGAGATGACGTCAAAGGTGGTGGCCGTGCCGAAATCGACGACGATCACCGGGCCGCCGTAGCGCGCAAAGGCGGCGATGGCGTTGACCACCCGGTCAGCGCCCAGTTCCTTCGGATTTTCCATGGCGATCGGCAATCCGGTGCGAAGACCCGGTCCCACGATGATCGGCTGAAGACCGAAGTAGCTGCGGCTCATCCGCTCCAGCGTCGGCATCAGGGGCGGAACGACGGAGGCGATGACGATGGCCTCGATGCGCCCTGGATCGATGTCGTCGAAGCGAAAAAGGTTGCGGATCAGGACGGCATATTCATCGGCGGTGCGGTTGCGGTCTGTCGACAGCTTCCAATGGATGCGCAGCTCTGGCTGGGGCTCCAGTTCATAGACGCCGAGGATGATATGGCTGTTGCCCACATCAACGGCCAAAATCATAGCCCTGTCCCCCTTCCGGTCGCAGGCTCACTTCGCCGCTGATCAGCCGCCGCAGTTTCCCGCCGCTGTCCCGTACCAGCAATGCGCCGTCGCTGTCGATGTCTTCGGCTTTGCCGACCCATTCCTGCTGGCCGGCGATGACGCGCACCGTCGTCCCCATGCCGGCTGCCCGCTCCAGCCATTCGGCGCGCAACCGATCAAAACCGGATGCCAGCCAGTAGTCATAGTCTGCCTCAAAAAAGTAGAGCACCGCCGCCAACAGGCGCGCCCGGTCCACTTTTTCACCTGTTGTCGCATGAACGGAGGTGGCCACGGCAGCCACCGCGTCGGGGAAATCGCCGGCGCTCTGGTTCACGTTGATGCCGGTGCCGACGACGAGGTAGTTGACGGCCTCCATCTCGGCGTTCAGCTCCGTCAGGGTGCCGCAAAACTTCTTCCCATTCAGCAGAACATCATTGGGCCACTTGATCTGCGGCTGCACGCCGGCCACCGTTTCCAAGGCCTTGCAGACAGCCACCGAGGTCAGCAGGGTCACTTGAGGCGCCAGGCCCAGCGGGACGGTCGGCCGCAGGATCATCGTAAAATAGATGCCGAGCCCGGGTGGAGAATACCATCCGCGGCCCAGGCGTCCCCGACCCTCGGTCTGTTCCTCTGCCAGGACGACAGTCCCTTCGGGCGCGCCCTGGCGGGCCAGTTCCTTGGCGGTGCGGTTGGTCGACGGGAGGCTGGCGTAAAAGTGATAGTGGCGGCCAAAGCGCTTCGTCTTAAGGAGCGGTTCCACCTCTTCCGGCAGCAGGTAGGCGCTCCGGCTGCGCAACTTGTAGCCGAGGCGGGTATGAGCGTCGATGGCGTAGCCCTCCTGGCGGAGAGCGACGATATGTTTCCAGATGGCCGACCGGCTGATGCCGAGGCGCCGGCTCAAGTCTTCACCGGAGAGGAATCCCTCGGCCGCCGAAAGCGCCTCCAGGATCGCTTTACGAGACATCGTCTCTCCCCCGCTTGATCGCTTCCACATCGAGGCTGATGTCGAGCGCTTTCACACTGTGGGTCAAAGCGCCTATGGAGATGAGGTGCACGCCCGTCTTGGCGATCTCCACCAGCGCCTCTTCGGAGACGCCGCCCGAGGCCTCGACAAGGGCGCGGCTGCCGATCATGCGCACCGCCTCTTTCATCAACTCCGGGGCCATGTTGTCGAGCATGATGATATCGGCGTTTGCCTCCAACGCCTCGACGACGCCCGCCAGGTCCTCCACCTCCACCTCGATCTTGACGGTATGAGGGACAGCCTGGCGCACCTGGCTGACGGCCTGGTGGATGCCGCCGGCGACGCGGATGTGGTTGTCCTTGATCAAGACACCGTCGAAGAGCCCGAAGCGGTGGTTCTTGCCGCCGCCCATGCGGACGGCGTATTTTTCCAGCATTCTAAGGCCCGGCGTCGTCTTGCGCGTGTCGACGATGCGCGCCTGGTAGTAGGTCACCTGTTCAACGCAACGGGCCGTCTTGGTGGCGATCCCGGAAAGGCGCTGCAGGAAGTTGAGGGCCAGGCGCTCGCCGATCAGGATCGATCGGGCGCTGCCCCGGACCTCGGCCAACACAGTCCCCTTGTCGATCCGCTCGCCGTCTTTCACTTTGGCCTCAAAAATCAAGCCGGGATCGACCGTTTCGAAGACGATGCGGGCCACCGGCATGCCGGCGATGACACCCGCCTCTTTCGCATGGATGATCCCCTTGGTCTGGGCATCGGCGGGTACCAGGCTCATCGTCGTCAGATCGCCTTGGCCGATGTCCTCCCGCAAAGCCCGAAGGACTACTTCCCGGACTTCCGGTTCAAAGAGTTCCACCGTCGCACCTCCTCAACGCTTTTAAGAATCCTCACCCTGCGCTTCCTGTTTTACTACGGATTTCTCGATTCCTTCATTTTTCTTCGTTTTTTGTGAATGCGTAGAACACGAAAGGGAGAACAGGCTGTTCTCGGGGATTCGAAAAGTGATCTATCTACACTCTCTCCATTCATGGGTAGAACCAAACCTATGGATAGGGGGTGCTTCGCTGCTCTGCTCCTTAACAGGACAACAGGATGTGACGCCGCCAAGTATCACAAGGCTCGGGAAAATCGACGCGGTAGTGGCCTCCCCGGCTCTCATTGCGGAGCAAAGCCGCCCGGGCGGTCAGACGGCCCAGCAGGTGCATGTTGGCTGCTTCCATGGCCCGCGTCACCGTCCCCTGAACCGCCTCCCGCTCATCGATGGCGACCAGATCAGCCAAGGCCTCTGTCAGGCTGTCGGCCGAGCGCCAGAGGCCGACCTTATCCCACATGATCTGCTGGACCGAGTTGGCGACCCGGTCGGCGGCGCGAGGGTTCTCCCCGTCCGGCAACCGGTCAAAAAGAGACTCTTTCCCCCAGGGGCCGTGAGCGAGTTCCCGCTGGGGCCACGATTCGAGCCAGCGCAGACCGCCCTCGATGATGCGGGCGCCGAAGACCAAGCCTTCCAGCAACGAATTGGAGGCGAGGCGGTTGGCGCCGTGGACGCCGTTGCAGGCGGCCTCTCCACAGACATAAAGGCGAGGGATGTCCGTCCCTCCCCAGAGGTCAGTGCGCACGCCGCCCATCAAATAGTGGGCCGCCGGCGCGACAGGGATCGGCGCTTCGGGAACAGCGATGCCATAGCTGCGGCAGGTGCGGAAGATCCAGGGGAAACGGCTGGAAAACTCCTCCTCGCTCATGTGAGACACGTCAAGAAAGACCGAGGGGGCGCCCGTTTCGGCCATTTCCTTCCAGATGGCGAGGGCAACTACATCCCGCGGCGCCAGTTCAGCCAACTCGTGGTAGCGGGGCATGAACCGATCGCCCCGGATGTTGCACAGCTTTCCTCCTTCTCCACGGACCGCCTCGGAGATCAGAAAGGGCGGCCGGCCCTCTAAGGTGAGGGCGGTAGGGTGGAACTGGACGAATTCCAGGTCCATCACCGATGCGCCGGCCCGGAAGGCGGCGGCGATGCCGTCACCGGTCGTCACCTCGGGGTTCGTCGAGAGCTTGTACAACTGCCCGTTGCCGCCTGTGGCCAGGACGGTGAGCTTGGCCCGGTGGATATGTAAGCCCAATTCGGCGTTCCAAACGAGCAGCCCGGCGCAGTGGCCTGCCTTGTCGCGCAGCACGTCGATGAGCTGGGTGTTTTCGAAGAGTTCGATCTGCCCATGCTGCCGACATTGTTCCCAGAGGCTGCGGCGGATCTCCTCGCCGGTGGCGTCGCCGCTGGCATGGAGGATGCGGCGGCGCGAGTGGGCGCCTTCCCGGGTCAAGGCCAGTTCGCCTTCGATCGTATCAAACTGGGTGCCCATCCGGATCAGTTCTTCTACGCGAGTCGGCCCTTCGCTGACGAGCACCTCGACAGCCGTCACGTCGTTGAGACCGGCGCCGGCTTTGAGGGTGTCCTGCAGGTGCAGCGACGGCGAATCGCCACGGTCCAGGGCGGCGGCGATCCCGCCCTGGGCTTGTCCTGTGTTGGAGTCCTCCACCTTGCGTTTGGTCAGCAGAGACACCCGCCCGTAGGCCACCGCTTGCAGCGCCGTGTACAGGCCGGCGATGCCGCTGCCGACGATCAAAAAGTCCGTTTCCTGTTCAGGCAGTTGATCTGGCTCGAAAGGCACAAGGTAACGCCGGAACACTACACAGGCCCCCTTACGATGGAAAAACAGCCGCCGGCATCGCGCCGGCAGCTGCCTTTTGCATGTCTTTTCCTATTGCGTCAGACAATGGCCAGCATGCGCTCCAGGCTTTTTAAGGCCTTCTCCCGGATGACGGGATCGACGGTGATGCGCGGCTGCATCTCTTGGAGCGACCAGACCACCTTTTCCAGGCTGGTCGACTTCATGTTCGGGCAGATCAGGGTCCGGGCAGCCAGATGAAAGGTCTTCTCGGGCGCTTGTTTGCGAAGCGGATGCAAGACACCCTCTTCGGTGGCGATGATGAAGGATTTTCGCGGCGATTCGAGGGCGTAGCGGATCAACCCCGTCGTGGAGGCCACAAAATCAGCCTTGGCCACCACTTCAGGTCGGCATTCGGGATGGACAAGCACCTCGGCGTCCGGATGGGCGGCTTTGGCCCGCTCGATATCGTCGACGCTGAGATGATCATGGGTGTTGCAGTAGCCTTCCCAGCAATGCATCTCGCGCCCCGTCTGCCGCGTGATCCAGTCGCCGAGGTTGCGGTCCGGCACGAAGAGGATCGGCCGATCTTCCGGCAGGGCGGAGACCACCTTGAGGGCGTTGGCCGAGGTACAGCAGATATCGCTTTCGGCCTTGACGGCGGCCGATGTGTTCACATAGGCGACCACCTGGACACCGGGGATCTCGGCCTTGCGCCTTCTAAGCGCGTCAGCGGTGACCATATCGGCCATAGGGCAGCCGGCGTTCTCCTCCGGCAGCAGGACGATCTTGTTCGGCGAGAGGATGGCGGCGCTTTCGGCCATAAAGTGAACGCCGCAGAAGACGATCACGTCGGCGTCGGTCTTGGCGGCCTGCTGGGCTAGCTGCAAGGAGTCGCCGACAAA
Organism: Heliomicrobium modesticaldum Ice1; assembly: GCF_000019165.1. Lineage (GTDB taxonomy): Bacteria > Bacillota > Desulfitobacteriia > Heliobacteriales > Heliobacteriaceae > Heliomicrobium > Heliomicrobium modesticaldum. The sequence continues at coordinate 1,330,065 of NC_010337.2, read as the reverse complement.
ATCGGCCACATCCTGCACCTCGGGACGCTGGTAGACGTGGGCAAGAATGACGGCATTGCGCTCTTTTTTCAGTTTGGCGACGGCGTCGGACATCGCCGCGACCTTCTCCGGATCCATCGCGCGAGGACTCAAGGGCCTACCCCTTTCGGTTCTCCAGTCTGTCAACCAGACAGGCAAAGGTATGCTTTATTCTATCCCAGCGGACTTTTGATTGTCAACCAAGTGACATGTATACAATCACCAACGGATGGACAAGCCCAGTTCCTTTGGCGCGCTGTTTTCACTTGCGACAAGCGAACAGCTCGATTAGGCTTCGCCTGTTGGAGCCGTCTCCCCTGCTTTCTCGCGGCGGGCGTCGGCGATGATACGGTTTTGATCGTCTAAAAAAATGACCGTCGGTCGGTGCTGGCGCGCTTCCGCGTCGTCATAGATGCCGTAGGTGATCAAGATGACCTTGTCGCCCGGCTGGACGAGGCGGGCGGCGGCGCCGTTGAGGCAGATCACGCCGGAACCGCGCGGGCCGGGGATCACATAAGTCTCGAAACGGGCGCCGTTGTTATTATTCACGACCTGGATCTTTTCATTCTCCAGGACATCGGCAGCGTCCATCAGGTCCTCATCGATGGTGATGGACCCCACATAGTTGAGGTTGGCCTCCGTGACAGTAGCCCGGTGGATTTTCGACTTATGCATGATCCGGTTCATTTGCTACACCTCCACAACCATGTTGTCGATGAGCCGCCTTTTGCCGATGCGCACCGCCAGGGCGATGAGACACTCACCTGCCAGGGTTTCGACAGGCTGGATGAACCGGTTGTCCACAATAGAGACGTAGTCGATCGCCGCCAGCGGCTCTGCTGTGATCGTCTCGGTGATGATCTGGCGCAGCCGCGCTACGTCCCGCTCACCGCCTTCGATGAGTTCTCTGGCGCGCGCCAGCGCCCTGGAAAGGACCAGGGCGGCCTGTCGCTCCTGTGGCGACAGGTAGACGTTTCGGGAAGACATGGCCAGGCCGTCTGCCTCGCGGACGATAGGAACGCCAACGACGGAGACGGGAAGGTTCAGGTCTTCTGTCATCCGGCGGATGACAGCCAACTGCTGGGCATCCTTCTGACCGAAGTAGGCCACATCAGGGCGGACGATGTTGAAGAGTTTGCAGACGACGGTGGTGACGCCCCGGAAATGACCCGGTCGGGAGGCGCCGCAGAGCCCTTCAGTCAGGCGCTCCACATCGACGAAGGTGTGGTACCCCTTCGGGTACATCTCCCGCGCCGAGGGTGCAAAGAGCACGTCAACACCTGCCGACTCAGCCAGCCGGCTGTCCCGGATCAGGTCGCGGGGATACTCTGCAAAGTCTTCTCCGGCACCGAACTGCAAAGGGTTGACAAAGATACTGACAACGACGCGGTCACAGGCCTCGCGCGCCCGCCGCATCAAGGTGAGGTGTCCTTCGTGCAGGTAGCCCATGGTAGGCACAAAGCCGATGGTGCGGCCCTCTCGGGCCTGTTCTCTTGACCATGCGGTCATCTCGCGGATGCTCTCGATCAGACGCATAAAAAATAAATGCCTCCTCCCTGCCACGAATGCCCGTCCGGACACGGTGCGGGAAGGAGGTTCTGGTTTATCCACGACAATCCAGACCTATTCCGTTTACCCAGCGCCGTCTCGGTCCCCGGGGGCTCCAAGCGGTTTCAAGCGGTGTTTTCCTTCATTGTCGGTCAACCGTTCTCCGGCGTGCGATCAGCGCGGAAGGGTACCGCTCCCCGCAGAGGGAATACAGTCCCTTCGGGCGAACCCGGAGGCGGACAGCTTATATTGTAATGGAGCTCTTCGGGTCATGCAATACCACATCTGCTCTGGAAGGCAGCTGTTCCAGAAGTTGCCTTATCGTCTGCCCGCCGGGATGGCGGTGTTCGGGGGCGATCTCAGCCAATGGAGCAAGCACGAAGCCCCGTTCGACCATAAACGGGTGGGGAACCGTCAAATGCTCCTCTTCAATGACAGCGTCGTCATAGAGGAGCAGGTCGAGGTCGATCAGGCGAGGTCCCCACTTCATCAGGCGCACCCGCCCCATGGCCCGTTCCGTCTCTAACAACAGCGCCAGGAGTTCCTGTGGCGACAACCAAGAGAGCAATGCGGCGGCGCCGTTGAGAAACTCATCCTGATCGACGAAACCGACCGGTTTCGTGGCGTACCAGGAGGAGTGGTCGATGACAGCCACGCCGGGCCTTCGCTGAAGCCGGCGCAACGCCTCGGTCAGGTTCGCCGCCCGGTCACCCATGTTGCTGCCCAATCCAATAAAACAGCGGGCCGGCGCCGGTCGGTTCAACTCGACGGCCATGGACTGGAAGAGTCCCGGCACCGGCGCTTTCGGCTTCTCGACACGAACCTTCAGGCCCTGGACGGCAGGAAAATCTCGGTAGACAGCGACGACGACGGCCTCGGCGACCGCCTCGATCGTCGCTCGGGGCGGACCCTCCAGGATCGCGCGCACCCGGTTGTAGACCTCGCCGTAGTGGACAGAGTCTTGCACGGCATCGCTCTTGCCGGCCTGGCGCAGGTCAACGGCCAGTTCCAGATCCACCGTAAAGGGCTGTCCCAACACCTGCTCCTCCGGCAAGGCGCCGTGGTAGCCGTAAAAGGACATGCCCTTGAGCAGGATGCGATCCGTCTGGTCCATCTGACCGTTCCGACCGTTCTGACCCAGCTGACCGTTCCGACCCATCGTCGTTCACCTGCCCTTTCATCGAATGATCGACTTTTCCACGATGCATCTGTTACCGACGGACCATGGCGTCAGCCATGCGGGCCGCCCGCACGTTGGCCCGCACGTCATGGACCCGAATGATGTCAACGCCCTTGGTGATGCCGAGAACCGTCGTGGCTAAGGTCCCCTCGACGCGGTCATGGGGCGGCAGATCGAGGGTGCGGGCGATGAGGGACTTGCGCGATGTGCCGAGCAGGATCCTTTTGCCGAGCACCCGCAGTTCCCCGAGCCGGTTCATCACATCGAGGTTCTGTTCATAGGTCTTGCCGAAGCCGATGCCGGGATCGACGATGATCGCCTCCGGCGGGATCCCCGCTGTTTCGGCGATATGGACACTCCCTTCCAAGAAGGCGACGATCTCGCCCATCAGATCGGCATAGTCTGTATTGCGGCGGTTATGCATCACCACGACGGGCGCGCCGTATGCGGCGGCCACGGCGGCCATGTCCTGGTCAAACTGCAAACCCCAGATGTCGTTGATGATATGGGCGCCCGCTTCCAGCGCCTGCCGCGCCGTCGCCGCTTTGTAGGTGTCGATGGAGACGGGCACAGGGCAGTTGGGGATGATCTCGCGCAAAAAGGGCATCAGCCGTTCCAGCTCTTCTTCCGCTGTCAGCGCTGTGGCGCCGGGACGCGTCGATTCAGCGCCCACATCGATGATATCGGCCCCTTCCGCCACCATCTCCTCCATCCGCCGCAAGGCGTCGCGAACCTCCGGATAGGAACCGCCGTCAGAAAAACTGTCCGGCGTCAAGTTAAGAATGCCCATGACCAGGGTCCTCTCGCCGACGACCAGCTTTTTTCCCCGGCAGTCTAGGCAATGGGGCTCCTGTCTGTCGTATCGCCGAAGGGCCCCCTCGATCCGGTCGGCGAGCCCCTTCAGTCCGAAGGGCTGCATGCGCAGCTTGCGGCAAAGGTCGCGGTATTGCCGTTCCGTGCCCATGAGGATGCAGTCCGTCTCCTCGACGGTCAGGACACAGGTTTGCCGCCGCACGGCGCAGTCGCCGCCGCGGGCCAGCAACTCCTGCTTGAGCAGGTTGGCTGCCTTGGCGGGAACGCCGTTGACACGGAGGATGCGGTGAACCCCTTTTTCGGCCATAATAGCCGTGCCGGCGGGATCGCAGCCGATGCTGTCGAGCAACCGCCACAGGTCTTCCTTGTCGCGGACTTCGATGATCTGTACCGTCTTGATGGTGACTCCCTCCCCTGCAAATGCCAAATCTTTCTACTATGTCGATCAATAGATGATCCGTTCCTGCTTCAACCGCCAGCGGCAGTCTGTTTTTTCGCCACAGTTGCAGCAGAGCCGCGAGTAGCCGTCAGCCAGTGCCAGGATGCGCCCCAGGAAGGTGTCGCTGCGATTTTTCCCTTTTTTGCGGTGGTTGACGATGGCCTCGGCGATGACGTCGATCTCGCTCTGACTGTAGCCGCATTCGCCGAGCACACCCAGGCAGAGGCGCGCCCCCACCTCGGCATGGTCCTCGCCATCTTCATACTGTTTCCATTTGCCCATATCGTGCAGGAGCGCGGCTCCGTAGACGACCTCCTTGGTCGCCTGCCCCCGTTCGGGATGGCCGATGGCACGGGCAAAGGTGTCAAAGGCCGTCGGATTCTCCAGGGCGAGGATATAAGCGATGCGGGCCACGTCGAGCAGGTGTGTCATATCATGGCGGCAGAAGCGCCGGCTCGCTTCTTTTTCCTCGTTGCGAGAAAGACATTCGATGAAGCGTGGATGGTCGAGGATCTGTTGCACGCGTTCCAGCAGCGTTCCCTCCCAGAGCGTTTTATCCGGTGAACGTGAACGACGGAAAACAAGCATCCCCGGATGTTCCCCGGGGATGGGCGGTGTGCGCTTCGGAAAATCGAACACTTTCTTGGGCGTCCTCGTCTCAAATAGCGATGATTCGGTTTAAAAACGACCGTCGTTCTCAATAAGGTCACAAGCTCAGAAGAGGCCCACGATCCGCCCGTTCTCGTCGATATCGATGGCACAGGCGGCCGGCCGCTTCGGCAAGCCCGGCATGGTCATGATCGCGCCGGTGATGACGACGAGAAAGCCGGCGCCGGCTGAGAGGCGCACCTCGCGGACGGTGACCGTGAAGCCTTCCGGGCGGCCGATCTTGGTCATGTCGTCGGAAAGGGAGTATTGGGTCTTGGCCATGCAGACCGGCAAGGCGCCATAGCCCAGATCGGTGAAGGTCTTGATGTGCTTCTCCGCTTCCGGCGTGTAAGCCACGGCATCGCCGCCGTAGACCTCGCGGACGATGGCGGCGATTTTCTCTTTGATAGGCAGGCTGCTGTCATAGAGGACGCGAAAGCGGGAGGGTTTCGTCTCGATGGCGGCGACGACTTTTTCGGCCAGTTCGCGGCCGCCCTCACCGCCTTTGGCCCACACCTCGGACAAGGCCACATCGATGCCCATCTGGCGGCAGCGTTCGTAGACATAGTCCAGTTCCGCCTTGGTGTCGGTCGGGAAGGCGTTGATGGCCACAACGGCCGGCACGCCGAATTTGGCAACGTTTTCGATATGTTTCTCCAGGTTGCCGAAGCCCTTGGCGAGGGCCTCCAGGTTCTCCCGGTTCAAGTCAGCTTTGGCGACGCCACCGTGAGACTTGAGCGCCCGGACAGTGGCGACGATGACGGTGCAGTCCGGCTTCAGACCGGCGAGGCGGCACTTGAGGTTGAAGAACTTTTCCGCTCCCAAATCGGCGCCGAAACCGGCTTCAGTGACGCAGTAGTCGCCCAGTTTGAGGGCCAGTTGGGTCGCCGTCACGGAGTTACAGCCGTGGGCGATGTTCGCGAAGGGACCGCCGTGGACAAAAGCCGGCGTATGCTCCAAGGTCTGGACCAGGTTCGGCTTGATGGCGTCTTTGAGCAGGACAGCCATCGATCCCTGGGCCTCCAGATCGGCGGCGGTGACCGGCTTGCCGTCATAGGTGTAGGCGACGACGATCTTGGCGCAACGCGCCTTCAGGTCCATCAGGTCCTTGGACAGGCAGAGGATAGCCATGATCTCCGAAGCGACAGTGATATCAAAGCCGGACTCGCGAGGGATGCCGTCGGTGCGCCCACCCAGGCCGACGATCACCTTGCGCAGCGCCCGGTCGTTCAGGTCGAGCACACGGCGGAAGACGACCTGCCGCGGATCGATGTTCAAGGGATTACCCTGCTGCAGGCTGTTGTCCAGCATGGCCGCCAGCAGGTTGTGGGCCGACGTGACGGCATGGAAATCACCGGTGAAGTGGAGGTTGATGTCTTCCATGGGTACAATCTGGGCGTAACCACCGCCGGCGGCGCCGCCCTTGACGCCGAAGCTGGGCCCCAGGGAGGGTTCCCGCAAGGCGATGACCACCTTTTTCCCAAGTCGGCGCAAGGCATCGCCAAGGCCCACCGTCGTCGTCGTCTTCCCTTCACCGGCAGGTGTCGGGTTGATGGCGGTGACGAGGATCAGCTTCCCCTCCCGGCGTTCTTTCAGCCGCTCGAAGGCTTTCAAGGAGATCTTGGCCTTATAATTGCCGTACAGTTCCACTTCGTTTTCCGGAATGCCGAGGCTGCGCGCCACATCCATGATCGGCTGCAGCGTCGCCTCCTGCGCGATTTCAATGTCTGTCTTCAAAGCAGGCCCCTCCTACACGGTTGATCGTCCCAATTATTTTCGGCAACAGGGCTGGTTTTCCTTCCGCGCATCGGTGATTACGGTTTTGTTCAGTTGACCGCAAGGCTCAACCTTTTTTCTTGGCCGCCTGCTTGGCCAGGAAGCGTTCCGTCTGGATGACAAAACGGTGGTGAACGCCTTCGCCGATCTTTTCCGCTTCATCGTAAGCGACAACCTTGAAGACCAGCTTTTTGCCGTCCACCTCCGTCAATTCCGCCTCACAACGCACCGTCATCCCCACCGGCGTCGCCGCCAGGTGGCTGACCGCGATATAGGTGCCCACCGTCGCCATCCCTTCCGGCAGAAGCGGGTCGACAGCCGCCAGCGCCGCGCCTTCCATCAGACCGATCATGGCCGGCGTGGCATAGACCTCGACACCGCCCGACCCATACTTGATGGCCGTATTGTCGGCAGTGACCTTTTCCTCTTTGAATCCTTTGAGTCCAATTTTAATGTTTTCCATTCTTGATGCCTCCTTACTGTAGTGACTTGAGTTGCCTGCCGTGACGATAATTTGCCAAGATCGCTCTTTCTACGCGCATAGCAGAGTGAACGATAAAAGCAATGTGACACTTACGGTAAACCCCGGGTGTAATAGCGGAGTGAGCGGTTTGGGCGGAGCGGCGTCGAGAGCGCAGGTTGCGGAGCGGAAAAGCGCGCCATGACAATCGGAAATAGCCCAGAGGTTTGGCGCGCCCGCGCAGCAACCAAGCGAACAGCCGCGCAGCCCTTAGCGAACGGAGCTAATACACCCAGGTTTACCACAAAAGTATCGGCTAAAACTCCTCGCAAGCCTGACGCACTGAATGGGTTGCTAAGCGGCAATGCTACCGGTAAATCGCCGCCAACGCCTCCTCAAGGCGCGAATGCCGGAAAGGATAGCCCGCTTCGCTGAGCCGCTTCGGCAGTACGCGCTGACCGCTCAAAAGCATCTCGTCGGCCATCTCACCGAAGGCCAGCCGAAGCGCATAAGCGGGCACAGTCGCCCAGGCTCGTCCCCCTAAACGCCTCGCCAAGGCATGGCAGAGTTCCGCCATCGTCACCGGGTTGGGACTGCAGAGGTTGTACGCGCCATTCATGGACGCATCGCCGATCGCCTGATCGATCACGCCGAGCACATCGTCGCGGTGGACCCAGGAGATCCACTGGCGTCCCGTTCCAACCACCCCGCCCAGGCCATAGCGAAAGGGTTTGTCCATTTTTGCCAACATCCCTCCGCCAGGACCGAAAACGACGCCCAGGCGCAACCGGATCAGGCGGATCCCAAGCGGGGAGGCTTCCTCCGCTGCGGCTTCCCATCGGCGACAGACTTCAGCCAAAAAACCGCTGCCCGGGCCATCCTCTTCGGTGAAGATGGTCTCTTCGCTGGTTCCATAATAGCCCACCGCGGAGGCGTTGATCAACAGCCTGGGCAACTTATCACCCTGTTCGCGCCGTCTTTGGCAAGCGGACACGATCTGGCCCGTCAGGCTTACCCGGCTGTCGAGGATACGGCTTTTCGTCGCTTTCGTCCAGCGGCTGGCGCCAATATTTTCCCCCGCCAGGTTGATGACTATTTCTACACCGTCCAGGGATTCTGCCGGGAATCGGCCGTCCTGCAGCAGGAACCAGCCGATCCGCCGGTCTTTTCCTTTCCTCCGTGACAGCAGGGACACTTGATGACCCTTTCTGACCAAATGCTCTACGAGGGCGCCACCGACGAAACCGGTTCCCCCCGTCACCAAGACGTTCACCTTACGACCTCCTTCGCAGGAAATGAAATAAGGAGCATCGCACAAGGCGCGGCTCCTTATCGGTATGATGGCAAGGATGATTCGTATCAACCGGGCTTATTCCCGGTCAAGATGGCTGAAAAAATGAAAGATGGGATGATGAAAACCGGCTTTCTTTGCTTTGCGTTGAAACTCTTTGAAGGCTTCTATGGCCTCCCGCTTCGCCCGCAGTCGTTCCTTGTCGCCCTTGATGTTGATCGTAAATCCGTCTTCCGTCTCTTTGATGGAGAATTCCCAGGCGCCGAGGGTTTTTTTCTGTTCACAACCGCTCAAGTTTTGCGCCTCCACCATTGTCGCGCTCACCTCCTTCACGTCGGTCAGGGTTGCTTGAGGATATTGTGGGGTACTGCCGCAGCGGTATGCGCGCGGATATATGATAATGAAATTGACCGCTCAAAAAGGACCGTAACGGTTCAAGGGCTGACTGGAATCGCGAGGTTTCTGACGAGAGGACCAGAGCAGGAGCGCCCCGAATAAGGCGCCGATCAGGGCTGCTGCCTCTGCCTCGACAAAAAAGTGCTGTGTATAGAAGATGGTGGCGCAGATCAAGGAAGTCGAGGTCAGGATGGCGAGGACAATGCGGTTGGCCAGGCGGCTCTGGAACATGACGCCCCGCTGGATGTCGCCCAGATTGCTGACCTTCACATGCAGGTCGCCCAAATCGGCTTTTTTCAGCGTCCGGTGCATCAGCGTCGGCAGGCCGATCAGCGTGGCGCCGTATCCCTTCGCCCGGTTCAGCAGCATCTTAGCGAGGCCGCCATCGGTGTCGTCCATCAGCTTTTTGATATAAGGTGCCGCCACTTCCGCGTCCATATCCCGGTCCAGACCGAAGGCGACGCCGGTGACGGTGAGCACGGCCCGACCCAGGAAGATCATATGGGCAGGGATCTGCATGGGCTGGTCATAGATGAACTCGCGGATCTCTGCGCCGAGGGGACCGAGGTTCTTGGTCCGTTCCATCTCTTTCAACTGTTCCGGCGAGTGATGTTCCAGGAAGAACTCCATGGCCCGCCGCACCAGGTTGCGGTTGGCCGTGGGGCGCAGGAAGCCCAGGTTGCCCATGGCTTCCACCATCTTTTCGCTATCTCGCTCGACAACGGAAAAGAGCAGGTTTTTCAAATTTTCTTTGGTCAGCGGGGTGATTTCTCCCACCATGCCGAAGTCAAGGACGACCAGGGTGCCGTCGGCTTTCACGTAGAGGTTGCCCTGGTGCGGGTCTGCATGGAAGAAGCCGTCGTTGACGATCATATGCAAAAAGAGGCGGATGAGGCGATGGCCCATCTCCTTGCGGTCGATGCCGTTCGCCTCGAGAAAGGCATAATCGTCCACCTTGCGCCCGTCGATGAATTCCATGGTCAGGATGCGGCGGGTGGAGTACTTGCTATAGATCTTCGGTATGTACACGTTCTCGAAGACGGAAAGGTTTTTGCGGAATCGTTCGGCGTGAGCGGCCTCCAACCGGTAATCGAGTTCGTCTGAGAAGGTCTGCCGCATCTCCCGATAGATGGCATCCATATCCATCTGGCTCGATATGTCCGTAAAGACCTTGGCCAGGAGCATGGTCAACTGGATGGCTTCAAAGTCAGCCTGGATGATCTCATGGATCCGAGGCCGCAACACCTTGACGGCCACTTGTTCACCTGTGGGGAGCACGGCCCGGTGAACCTGTCCAAGGGACGCCGCCGCCAAGGGCGTTGAATCCATCTGAGAAAAGATCGCCTCCGCTGGTAGCCCTAATTCCTCGCGGATGGTCTTTTCGATGTGTTCAAAGGGCGCGGGGGGAACGGCATCTTGCAGTTGGGAGAGTTCGCTCGTCACCTCGACAGGGAGTACGTCTACCCGGGTGGCGAAGAATTGGCCCGCCTTGATCAGCAGTCCTCCCAATTCGGTCGCCGTCACGCAGAAACGGATTCCCATCCGGTGGTAGAGGGATGACCAGCGCCGTTCCCTCTCTTCTCTGTCCAGGCGGCCTTCCCGGCGCTTGAGCCACCAAAACTGGATGAAAAAGAGCACAAACATGCTGGTGATCCGCCAGATGCGGTAGTATCGATTCATGAAGTCGCTCCTCGATTTTTGCTTGTTTATACCTTCTCGCGTACTCGAAGAATGCTGAGACCGGAGCGGATTCGTGACATGGCAAGTCCTTTTGTGATAACGATCATGGTATTTAAAAGTATAAGGAACGAGCGGGATTTGTAAAGGTTTTTCTTATGGCCTAACAACGTCTGAATCCTGGATATGGATATGTTATTCGGTCTGTCCCTCGCAGATTCCTGCTCGTTCCATAAACAGTAATCAAAGGTCGTCCGTTGAACAGGAGGTTTCGAAGCATGATGATGCTCTCGTGACTACCTTTTGTTTATCCGAGAGACAGGGAATAAAGATAAAGACCGGCACGCCGTGCCGGTCCTCGGTTCCTTATCTGGCAGTGGATATTACTCTGTGAGCCAGCCTTGCAGCGTCCGGTCCCATTCGACCAGTTCGTCGCTCTGGAAGTAGATGGCCAGCTCCCGCTCGGCAGAAGCGGGCGAGTCCGATCCGTGGATGATGTTGCGGCCGATATCGACGGCATAGGTGCCGCGGATGGTCCCCGGCGCAGCCTTGGCAGGATTGGTGGCGCCCATCATCTCCCGGGAAACGGAGACGATGTCTTTGCCCTCCCAGCACATGGCCACAACAGGACCGGAGATGATATAGTCGACAAGACCTGCGAAAAAGGGCTTGCCCACATGCTCGGCATAGTGCTTCTCGGCCATCTCCCTGGTCAGGCGGAGGAACTTCATACCGACGAGCTTAAAGCCTTTTTTCTCAAAGCGGCTGATGATTTCCCCGACGAGACCGCGCTGAACGCCGTCGGGTTTGATCATGAGATAGGTGCGTTCCATTTCTGCTTGTACCCCTTTTTCACAAGATTCTTGATCTTCCCGTCATAAAAAAACCGGGAGCTGAGGCATCGCCCCGGCCCCCGGTGTACGGGCCAGGAAACCCTTCAATATAGGAACGAGTAAGGAAACTAGGACACCCTCTTCAGCAGTTCACTGAACTCATAGGCCTCGATGGTTTCTTTTTCCATAAGCGTCTGGGCGATCAGGTGGAGCTTGCTCATGTTCTCTTCCAGGAGCTTCTTGGCCTTCTCGTAGGATTCCTCGATGATCCGGCGCGCCTCTTTGTCGATGGAGAAGGCCACCGCTTCTGAGTAATTGCGGTCACGGGCCAGGTCACGGCCGAGGAATACAGCCTCCTGCTTGTGGCCGAAGGTGAGGGGGCCCAACTCGTCGGACATGCCGTACTCGGTGATCATCTTGCGCACCAGCTCGGTCGCCCGCTCCAGGTCATTCGATGCGCCGGTGGAGATCTCTTTCAAGACCAAGGCTTCGGCGACGCGTCCGGCCAATAGCATGGTTACCTGGTCGAGCAGGTGGGACTTGGTCATGTAGTGACGATCCTCTTCCGGCAACAACAGGGTATAGCCGCCGGCCCGCCCCCGCGGGATGATGGAGATCTTGTGGACGGGGTCGGTATGTTCTAACAGACCGCCGACAAGCGCGTGGCCTGCCTCATGATAGCTGACGAGCTTTTTCTCAAAATCGCTGATCACACGGGCCTTCTTCTCCGGTCCGGCGATAACGCGTTCGATGGCATCTTCCAACTCATGCATGCCGATCCGTCTGACGCCGCGACGGGCAGCCAGCAGTGCCGCTTCGTTGAGCATGTTGGCCAGATCGGCGCCGGTAAAGCCGGGGGTCCGCCGTGCCAGCACATCGAGGTCGATCGTCTCATCGAGGGGCTTGCCTTTGGCATGGACGCCGAGGATCTCCTTGCGGCCACGGATATCAGGCCGATCCACCACGATCTGGCGGTCGAAACGGCCGGGGCGGAGGAGCGCCGGGTCCAGGATATCGGGACGGTTCGTGGCGGCGATGATGATGATGCCTTCATTGGCGGCAAAGCCGTCCATCTCGACGAGCAACTGGTTCAATGTCTGTTCGCGCTCGTCGTGACCGCCGCCCAGGCCGGCGCCGCGTTGGCGTCCGACAGCATCGATTTCGTCGATGAAAACGATGCAGGGCGAATTCTTCTTCGCCTGTTCGAAGAGGTCGCGCACCCGCGACGCGCCGACACCGACAAACATCTCGACAAAATCCGAGCCGGAGATGCTGAAGAAGGGCACACCCGCTTCGCCGGCGACGGCCCGGGCCAACAGCGTCTTACCGGTTCCGGGAGGTCCAAAGAGCAAGACACCCTTAGGTATCTTGGCGCCTAACTCGACAAACTTCTTCGGGTGCTTCAGAAACTCGACGACTTCTTGGAGTTCTTCCTTGACCTCGTCGGCGCCTGCCACGTCGTCGAAGGTGACTTTCTTCTTGTCATCGGTATGCAACTTGGCGCGGCTTTTGCCGAACTGCATCACCCGCGAGCCGCCGCCCTGGGTTTGCTGCATCATGAAGAAAAAGAGACCGACCAGGACCAGGATGGGAAGCAATGTCGAGAAGAGCCCCGTCCACCAGGGGGGCTCAGGCGCCCGTTCCTGGTTGAAGGGGATCTGCTTGTCCAGGGCGATGTCGGTGACGCGTTTGATATCTACCGGTCCGACAGTGGCAAACTTCGTGCCATCAGCCTTCACGCCGCTGATCTCCGTGCGATCCCGCTCAGATACGGCGGTCAATTCCTTGACCTGATCCCTGACGAGCAACTGGTAAAACTGCGTATACGAGATCTGTTCCTTTGCCGGTTCCGGCGTCTTGGTCACCCGCAACACGGAGATGGCCAAGAGGACGATGAGGATGTAGATTGCCAGGTTTTTGACGATCCGGCTCACATGTAACCTCCTCCCACTGTCTCGATCCTGCCCGGGGATGACAAGCCTCCCCGTTCCGGACCAGCCAGCGAGTTTTTGGAAAAATTCGGTCATTCCCAGCCATTGTAGCACAGGAAGAACTGTCGAATCAAATACTTTTCCCTTGCCAGCGAAGGGCGATGATGGGGGTGGTCGCTGCGGTCGCGAGAAAACGGCGGTCGGGGCGATATCCGATGATCCAGAGTACCTCCTCTCCTGCTGTCAATAAGGGGATCTTCTGTCTGATACTCCGGGGCGTCTTTTGGTCGATGAGGTAGTCTTTGACTTTCTTTCTCCCCGTCCCTCCAGCGGGATAAAACCAATCACCTGGTCTCCGGCTGCGGATGACCAGGGGGCCCAGGGCCGCTACGGATGGCTTGAGGCAGATTTCGCGTTCGCCCGGTTCTAAGGGGTCCCTATCGTCGATGCGATCCCATCTCGCGATGCGCATCCTCCCGCCAGCCTCGGGCACTGCGACCGACTGCCAACGCCCCGGCTCTCCAGGCTCCGGCAAGGGGCGGTAAAATCCGCCGTCCCCCTTCCAGGGAAGGTCCTTGTAGAGACGAAGCCGTCCGGCTTCACTGACAAGGGTGTGTCCGCTCACCTGGTCGACAGGCCCGCTCTTGCCACCCCGCTCAGTCAGCCGCTGCAGCATCGCCTCAGTTTTCTCGAAGCCGGGCATCGCCGCCGCCGCTTCGATAAAGCGGCGCAGAACGCGACGGCCGATGGCCCTGGGCAGCGCTTCCAGGCCTTTGGCATCGAGCCCCTCTTCGTTCGTCAACCGGGCCAATTCCCGGTCGGCCACCTCGTCCAGGTAGTCGGCGTCATCGAGGCAGAGGCGGCTCATGCGTCCAATCGCCTCGGCAAAACGTGGGTTATAGTCATGCAACAGCGGGATCAGCTCATGGCGGATGCGATTGCGCGTGTAGAGGGTGGAGTCATTGCTGGCGTCGTGACGCCATTCCTGTCGCTCCGCCTGGAGAAAGGCCGCCAACTCAGCCCGTCGAAAGGCGAGCAGCGGACGGATGTAAGGGCCGCGTCGGATCGGCATGCCCGCCAATCCGCGCAGACCGCTGCCGCGCAAGAAATGGAACAAGACCGTTTCCACTTGGTCGTCGGCATGATGGCCCAGGGCGATCCGGTCAGCACCGGCGGCTTTCGCGACACGCTCCAAAAAATCATAACGCAGACGCCGCGCGGCCTCCATCTTTGTCCCCGGCTCCCGGGTCCACCACCCTTGCGGCGCCCGCTCCCGGTAACAGGGAAGGCCTAGCCTTCCGGCCAGCGCGGCCACAAAGGCTTCATCTTCATCGGCAGCTTCCCCGCGCAGGCCGTGGTTGTAATGGGCTACCGAGAGCTTCAAGTCCATTTGCGGCGCCGCTTGATGGAACAACAACAACAAACTGACCGAGTCGATGCCACCGGATACGGCGATAAGCACGCGCTGTTGCGGTTCGATCAGCCGATGCCGGTGGAGCCTTTGGAGAAATTGATCAAGCAATCGGGTCACCCTGCTGGCGATGGTTTCTCACCGCTGTCTTTAGCGATTATCCTATGTGTATCCTTTATGGTTGTTTTCTACATGGATTCACGTTTCCCTGCCCGCCCCGGCGAAATTCGCCTAGTCCTTATCTTCTCCGAAAAATCAGCCCTACAAACCCCTCATCCCCTATCCTCTCTTCCCGATAAAGCGATGACGACAACAGTGCAGTCATCCCGCGCCTTGCCTCCACCCAGGCGGATCGCCTCCCGAAGGATCAGGTCGGCCAGGGCCTGCGGTTCAGCGGTGGCATCGCGCTCCAGCCAGTTCGCCAGCCAGTCATCGCTTTGGCCGTTGTTGCGGCTGCGGCGGCTTTTTCCTCCCCCATCGGCGCTCGGGCGAATTGCCTCAACGATGCCATCGCTGACGAGGAGCAGGCGGTCGCCGGGCAGCATGGCCACAGTGAGCGATTCTACCTCCAAGTTTTTTAGAATTCCCAGCGGCAGCGAGGACTGCCGGAGAACCTGCACGCGTCGTCCCCGCTTCAGGTAACTGGCCGCTGCGCCGAGTTTGAAGATCTCCGCCTCGGCCGACGCCAGATCGATGACGGCCATATCGACGGTGGCGAAGGACTCCTCTTCCGTCGCCAATGCAACCAGCGCGTTTACAGACCGCAAGGCCTCCCCCGGATCGATGCCCATGCGGCAAAGGTGTTCGAGCAAGGACAGGGTGGCGCTGCTTTCCCGGGCAGCCCGTGGCCCGACGCCAGAACCGTCGCTGAGAGAGACGACCATCTGCGACGCTGGCGCTTCCCAGCAGCCGACCGTGTCGCCGTTGACGGCGCTGCCGTGGCGGGCAGCCTGGGCCAGGCCGATCTGCACGCCATAGGGCCGGATAGGGATCAGACTGAAAGCGCACCGACCGGGGGCGCCGCTGCGGCAGTCAGACTTGCCGACGATAAAGGTTTGCCCGAGCACCTTGGCGGCAGCGGCTGCGGCATGTTCCGCGCAAGGCCATGTGCCGGAGCAGCCGCTGCCTTCTACATATATCCGCCAATGTCCGCCCTCGCCGTGCTCTTTGAGCCCCTTGAGCCTGAAGCCGCGCTCCTTTAGCGCCTTGGCCAGCCGTTCCCCTCTTTTTTCAGGTAGGGACGCATGCTCCAGGTCGTGGGCGAGCGATGTCATCCATCCTGCCAATCCCCGGAAGTGAGCGCTGACCAGATGCCTTCCTTCGCTGAGTTTGCGCCGCCAGTACCGATCCACTTCCACCGTCTCCAAGAGACATCCGATAGTAGCCGACAGCTCAGTCAGGCGGGCGCAGCGGCGGGCCAGTTGGGGCGTCAACGATTTGGCCGTCACCTGGCCTTTCTCCTCCACCTGCTGGAGGATCTCGTTCAGGTACTGCCGCGTCCGCTCGGCATCCCGTTCCCAACAGAGCCCATAACTCGGACAAGGCTTGCACACCCGTTCGGCGATCGCCAGCAGGATCGGCTCCCAAGGCTTGTCTCCCGGCGCAGGCGCCGGCTCTGCCATCTCATCGAAGGTGACGGCCATCTGCCCGATCATGCGGCCCATTTCATCAATCTTTGCACTGACCGGAACGGCCGGTTCCGGTAAGATGGACTCTTTTTTTCGGGCCGACAAGCGCTGGCGGAGACGCTGCACCCAACCGGACGGCCAGGCGATGAGGAGCAGACCGGCGATGGCTGCTTCCAGCAGCAGCGACCGCACATCCTGGGAATGGGACATATAAATGGAAAGCAGCAGGTGGCCCGACAGGAAGCCGCCGATCACGCCCGGTTTCGCCCAGGGGCGAAACAGACCAGCCAACAGCCCGGAGAGAGCCAGAAGGGCCAGCGATGACGGCGCGCCGAAGACGGCGAGCGGCGGGAGCAGTCCGATCGCGACGCCGCCGGCGGCGCCTGCGCCAGGTCCGATCGCGTATGCCGCAAGGAGCACGCAGAACTTGGCGGCGATACCCGGCAGGGTAAGGCCGAACAGCGGTTCCTGAGGAAAGCCCAGCAAGAGGAGCAGGCCAAGGACCACCAGGCATGCCTGTTCGTCCCGGTTCCAGGTCCGCCCAGTCGGGGCTTCCAGCGTGCTTTCTGCGGTGGCCATGATGACGACGGCGACAGCGGCAAAAAGCCCTTCAAAAGCGACCAGCACACCGCTGTAAAGGGAGGGGGTCATCCAGGCCACCGCCGCGCCTTCCACCGCCCAGATCGTCAAGGCGGTCATGACAGCGAGCAGGGTAGCCGATGGATCGCGCCGACGGGCGACAATCGCTGTGACAACGGCGACGGACAGCCATGCCGCCAGCTGGATGATCGGACGCACGCCGAGAGGGTCTTGAGAAAGGGCCGCCATTTCCGAAGAGAACCGCCCCGTATACCATCCTGCCGCCGCAGCCGTCACACTCCAAAGCAACAGCCCAGGTCGGCGCGCCGCTGTCACCGCCAGCGCCGCCGGGGCGGCGACTGCCAGACCGCCGAGCAGGGTTCCTCTCGCCAGCAGAAAGATGGTGATCCACCAGAGCCAGACGCGGATGTCCCGGCTGAAAGACAAACCTTTCCGCCAAGCTTTGCCGAGCGCTACGGACAAGGTGTGGACGCTGTGCAGCGCTGTCTTGGCCGAATGGGTCACCTTGCCCGTCACGGCCTTGAGCGACGACGACAGGTCGACTGTGCTTTTGGGGCTGGCTGTGCCTGGGGCCGCTGAAGCGGAGCCGAACCAGGAGAACCATCCGCTTTTTTTCCCTTCGCCCTCATCACGCGCCGGGATCCGTTCCCGACGAAAAGGATACACTTTCGGCTCATCCCACAATCTTGATCCCCCGTTTCACCTTCGCCGTTTGGTATCTTTTTCCATTATACCTATCGACGCAAGCGAAAATTGTCGGGGCAGACAAGGTTGCGGCGCAAAATTTTCGTGTTCATTATACAGAAATGGCAGGGGTCTTTTGCCACAGCCGCCTTCGCGGCCTTTTCCGTATGTGGAAAAAGGCCGCGACGACATTCGCAGCCTTTCATCGTTTTATGATTTATCTGTGCGTTGGCTCCTCGACTGATGAGGCGTTTCAAAAGGTCGCCGCTACGCCCTTGGCCGCATTAGGGCTGATTTTCATGGCCAGTCCGTTGTCCTTCATCACCTGATCGGAGACCAGCTTGCCGCAGACGAGGACGACGGGGACGCCGCCGCCAGGGTGGACGCTGGCGCCGGTGAAATAGAGGTTGCTCACCTTCTCTGACTTGATGCTCGGTCGGAAGTAACCAGACTGAAATAGGGTCGGCGCCAAGCCGAAAGAAGCGCCATGGTAGACGTTGAAGCGCTTCTGAAAGGTCTCCGGTGTGTAGATCCGTTCAAAGTCGATGTGTTGGCGCAGGCGAGTAAGCCCCCACCGTTCCAGCTTCTTGAGAACCAGTTCGCGGTAGCGGCTCGTCTCTTTTTTCCAATCGATGCCGCTGTCCAGGTTAGGCACCGGGACGAGGACATAGATCACCTCTTTACCCGGCGGCGCTACCGTGGCGTCGTACTTTGTCGGCGAATAGACGTACATGGCCGGGTCTTCCGGCAGAATACGGGCGGAGAACAACTCGTCCATGCTCTTTTTATAGTCGGGCGTAAAATAGATGTTGTGGATGTGCAGGTCTTTGTAGCGCTTGTTGACACCCAGATAGAGCATGAAGGTCCCGACCGTGTTTTCCATGCGCGCCAGCTTCTCCGGCCTGTACTTGCCCCGGTAGGCAGGCTCGACGAGCTTTTCCATCGTGTAGGGGAAATCGGCATTGGAGATGACTACGTCGGCAACGATCTCTTCGCCGTTGACGAGGCGGACGCCGCGGGCTCGGCCGTTCTCGATACGGATCTGGGCCACCTCGGCGTTGCAGCGGATGACGCCGCCGAACTCACCGAGCAGTCGCGCCATCGCCTTGGCGATGGCGTTCATGCCGCCCTTCGGGTACCAGACGCCGCTCAAACCGTGCTCCACATAGGCGATGAGCGTGTAGATCGAGGGGGCGTCGAAGGGCGATATGCCCAGGTAAATCGCCTGGAAGGTCAGGGCGATGCGCAGGCGCTCGTCCTTGATGAAGCGGGCGATGTCGTCATACATGCTGTTAAGGGTCTTCAACTGCAGCATGGCCGACAGGGTTTCGGGGTTGAAGAAGTCGGAAGGCTTCACGAAGGCTTTCTCAATGAAGTGATGGCGCGCGTACATGTAGCGCCGGTGGATCTGCGCAAGATAGCGCAGGTAGCCGTCGACATCGTCCGGGTTCAGCGAACGGATCTCGTCGAGGAGCTTTTTCATATCGATGGAAGGGGTCAGGCGGGTCCCATCGGTAAAATGCAGGTGGTAGCAGGGGTCGACGCGGACGAGTTCCAGGTAGTCACGGATATCCCGTCCGTGATCCTGAAAGAACTGTTCAAAGACATCGTTCATCATCAGGATGGTCGGCCCGATGTCGATGGTGTACCCGTCCGCCTCAACGGCGCTCAGCCGTCCGCCGATCGTCGCTTCTTTTTCCAGCACCGTCACATCCCAGCCCTGAGCGGCCAGACGGACGGCGGCGCTCAGGCCGCCGGCGCCGGAGCCGACCACGACGACTTTACCGTGGTTCCTTGTCGTTTGTTTCACGCCAAATTCTCCCCTATCCTGTGCGAAGGTTATTTTTGTCTTGATTTCGAAGGAGCTCGGTCTTCGATCAAGCCGGAACACTGACCCCTTCGATCTCATCCTCGATGTCCTGGTAGATCTCCATCAATTTATCGAGCTTCTCTTCGTCGGCTTCCCAGAAGCCGCGGCGGTTGGCCTCCAAAAGTCGGCGGACGATCCCGCGCAAGGCGTGCGCGTTCAGTTCCTTCAGGCGGTTGCGCATCGTCTCATCGGTGATGTAGACGTCGGTGATCTCGTCATAGACCCAGTTGTCAACGGCGTCCGTGGTGGCACTCCAACCGAAGGTATTGTCGACGCGAGACTGGATCTCCCGGACGCCTTCGTAGCCGTGCTTGAGCATGCCTTCATACCACTTGGGGTTGAGGGTCTTCGTCCGCGTCTCGAAGCGGACCATCTCTTCCAAGTAGCGGATCTGCACCTTCGGTGTCGTCGTATCGGCGACGAGCACATTGGGCTTTTCGCCGCGAATGCTCTTCACAGCCGCCGAAACGCCGCCCAGGTACTCGTAGTAGTGGTCGATGTCGACGATGCCCACCTCAGAGGAGTCTACGTTTTGGAAGCTCGTATCCACATTGGAGAGGGCGGAGCGGTAAATCTCGTCGGCCACCTCGCCGCGCACCTGTTTGCCGTAGGCAAAACCCTTGCGTTTGATGAAGGTGTCGGCCAGTTCGCCGGCTTCTTCCCAGGCGCTGTTTTCGACCATCTGGTTCACGTTGCCGCCGTAGCTGCCCGGCGCATTAGAAAAAACGCGCGTGGCGGCCTGTTCGATGGAGATGTTCATCTCCTCAGCTTGGGCGATGGCGTGCTTGCGGATATAGTTCAGCTCAAGGGGCTCGTCAGCGGTGGCGGCCATCTTGACGGCCTCGTCGAGGAGTTCCATCTGATTCTGGAAGAGGTCGCGGAAGATGCCTGAGACGGTGACGACCACGTCGATACGGGGCCGACCCAGTTCCTCAAGGGGGATGAGACGCAGGCGGGTCATGCGGCCCAGATCGTCCGGCACCGGTTTGACGCCCATCAGGGCCATCGCCTGAGCGATGCCTTCGCCGTAGGTCTTGATGTTGTCGGTGCCCCAGAGGACGACGGCAATCGACTCGGGATAGACACCATTGGCGTCATAGAGTTTTTGCAGCATCATCTCGGCGACCCGCTGGCCGGCGCGGACAGCGACGGAGGTGGGGATCGCCTGGGGATCTAGGGCATGGATGTTGTGACCGGTCGGCAGCGTCTTCGGGTTGCGCACAGGGTCGCCGCCCGGTCCCGGCTTGATGTACTCGCCGTCGAGGGCCTTGATCAGGCCGTCGACCTCTTCGGCCAGGACGATGTCCTTGAGGACATCTTGCAGGTAGACGAAGGTGCGGGCAGCCGTGGCGATGTCGACCTCCAAGCCGGTCTGCACGCGGTCAAGGAGGAATTCCTGCATGGCCTTAGCGGCGAGCGTCTCTGCCTTGCCGCGCAGGAAGCTGAAGCGGCCCCGCTCGTCTTTTTGGAGGAACTCGGCGATCATCCTTTGAACGCCGTGCTGCACCGCCTGGCGCACCACCTCCAGCTTTTCAATCGCCGCCTGCTCGCCCAGTTCGGCGCGCCGTTCCAGTTCGCTGAAGGGGATGCCCATGGCCTCAGAGGCTAACCCGGCCAGGGAGCGGATGCCTTTTTCGGGGCGGTCGAAGTAGCTGATGGCCGAGAGGTAGTCGCCGAGCGTCTGGGCGTGGGGCGCCTCGCCGAGGATATGTAAGCCCGTCGGGATGAGGCGGTTTTCCAGGTCGGTCAGGTAGACATAGAGCTTGCCAATGAACTCCTGGCCCGGTTCTTTCGTCAGCGGCACGTCTTTGTCGAGGTGCAGGGCCAGGACTTTTTCGATGATCGTCTCCAAGATGGACTCGCCGCGGGCGTTATGGCGATTCTCTCCCCACATGTTGATCAGGTCTTTTAAGTCCCTCAGGTCCTTGTAGAGGCCGGCATTCTCAGCCGGCGGCGTCAGGTAGGAGACGAGGGTGGCGGCGCTCCGCCGCTTCGCGATGGTCGCCTCAGAGGGGTTGTTGACACTATAGAGGTAGAAGTTGGGCACCGGCCCCAACAGGCGGTCGGGCCAGCAGGACTCGGTCATGCCCACCTGGTGACCAGGCATGAACTCCAAGGCACCGTGGGTGCCGAAGTGGAGCAGTGCATCGGCCTGATAGACCTTGTCGAGCCAGCGGTAGAAGGCGGCGAAGCCGTGGTGGGGACAGGCGTTGCGGGTGAAGAGCAGTTTGATGGGGTCGCTCTCATAGCCGAAGGAAGGCTGCACACCGATAAAAACGTTGCCGAGGCGGCGGCCAAAGACGAGCAGGTCCTGACCGTCCGTGTTCAGTTCGCCCGGCGCCGGTCCCCAGGTCTCGGCGATCTCTTTCCAGTAAGGGTTGATCTTCTCGTACTCTTCGACGGTGATGCGACCGCCCACATGCAGGTTGGCCGAGGGCAGCATGGACGTTTCGTCGTCGACGATCATCTTGATCAGCCCTTCCGGGCTCTCGGGAAGCTCGACCGAATACCCCTCTTCGTCAAGGCGGCGAAGCAGGTTGTAGAGGGATTTGAAAACATCGAGATAAGCCGCCGTCCCCACGTTCCCCTTGTCTGGCGGAAAGCTGAAGATGACGATGGCCAGCTTTTTGTCGGCCTTCGCCGTGGTGCGGAGCCGGATCATGCGCCGCATCCGCTCCGTGAGCAGTTCGATCCGCTCCGGAATAGGGATGGCCTTGGAGGCGCCGTGGACGGCGTAGCCGCTGTAGACGGTGGGGCCGACGAGACCGTCCAGCTCGGGGATGGCGACGTTCAAGGCGACCTGGACCGGGTTCAGGCCAGACAGGTCGGACTTCCACTCGTCGATGGTCTGGAACTCAAGGGGGATCGCCGACAGGTAGGGCACACCAAGGGCCGAGAGGACCTTGACGGCGCTTTCGGCGTCGTTGGAAGCAGGACCGCCGACGAGGCTGAAGGAGGTGAGGGAGATCA
Organism: Heliomicrobium modesticaldum Ice1; assembly: GCF_000019165.1. Classification (GTDB taxonomy): domain Bacteria; phylum Bacillota; class Desulfitobacteriia; order Heliobacteriales; family Heliobacteriaceae; genus Heliomicrobium; species Heliomicrobium modesticaldum. The sequence continues at coordinate 1,307,892 of NC_010337.2, read as the reverse complement.
CGCCGTCGACCTTGCGCACATCCCCTTTGCCCATGAACATATGCTCCACCACATGGCGGTAGTCGAGACCTTTGGCGATGCCGGGGACGACGCCAAGGCCTTTTGCTTCAAGGGCGCGGATGACAGCGTCATAGTGATCATGGTTGTCTGCCAGCAGGCTCGTGCGCAGGACGATCAGGCCAACGCGCAACTCGGAGGGCGCGTGACGGCGATACCACTCCTCATACTCGGCGCGGCTGGTGAACCAACGATCCGAATCGGGGTGGTAGATCCCCTCTTCGGCATACTCAACAGGCGCGTCAAAAGAGATGTCCGCTTCGGGCGCAAAGTACTGCTTGGCCAGCATGAGCAACATGTTGCCCAGGTTTTTGGGCGATCCGTTGAGCCAGTAGAGGTAGCAGAGCATGTAGGAGCGCAGGTCCTGCATCTTGCCGGGTATGTATTTCAACAGCTTAGGCACGGTGCGGACGAGGGTCATCATCACGTCGGTGTTGATGGGCGGACCGGATTTTTTCGATTGCGCCTCTTCCGTGTCGATGGTCTTCTTGAAGCGCTTGATGATGTTCATGTATTCGTTGGACTGTTCGCTGCCCATCTTGAACCCGCCCATGCGGGTCAGCTTCATCAGCTCCGGCATGGCGTTGACGCACACGACCGTCGGCACCTGTTGACCTTCCTTGCGGATCACGTCAGCGATGGTGCGGGCGATGTCGTCGACAAAGACGTGGCCGACGAAGAGCAGGTCGGCGTTCAGCACGGCCCGGCGAAACTCTTCGATCTTGACCTTCTCTTTCAACTCGTGCACGCAAAAGGAGGTGACGCTGATCTCGATGGGTTGGGTGCGATTGCTCATCTCGATGGCCCGGCTGAAGGCGCTGCAAATCTGCCGCTCCAGATAGACATGGACAAACCGCATGACCTTTTTCGACATTGGCTATCCCCCTTTATTTCCGCAGCGCGTGCACGCCGCTTTTGACCGTCTCGGCAAGCGTCGTCGCCGACATCTTGGGCAGGTAGTAGTACTGGCCGAAAGCCGCTTCGGCGATCTTTTCGGCAAATCCGGTGGAGGTGAACTTGTTGGCCGTATCGATGACGAGCATGGAAAAACCCTGCTCCGGGATCTTGCGGCTGAGCGCTAAGATCTCTTCGTTCAGTTGCTCCCGGTTTTTGGGACCCTCCTCGGGGTGGAGGGGGATGTTGCCGCGGCCGTCGGTGATCAAGGTGATGATCACCTGTCCCACATCGCTGCCGACACTCTTGACGCCCAGTTCAAGGGCTTGCGCGATAGCGTCGGCGAGAGGCGAACCGCCGCCGACAGGCACCTGGTCGAAGCGCTTCTTCGCCAGTTCGACGCTGCGGGTAGGCGGCACGATAACCTCCGCCTTCTGACCGCGGAAGATGATCATGGCGACTTTGTCACGATTGACGTAGGCTTCATTCAACAGCACCGAGACGGCGCCCTTGGCGCTGCTCATCCGGTTGAAGGCCATGCTTCCGCTGGCGTCCACAACGAAGATGATCAATGCGCCTGACTTGCGGACGAATTGTTTCGCCCGCAGGTCCGAATCGGTGACGATGACCTCGCGGTTGCCGAACTTGCCGGACCGTCGCCGCTCCTGCTGGTAGGGCGCAGCCGCCCGCAGTGTGGCGTCGACGGCGATCCGCGAGGGCTTGCCCGGAGGCGGCAACAGTGCGCGGGCGTAGCGTCCCCGCTCCATGCTCTTCTGCTTGCCGTGAGCGCCGCCGCGGGCCTGCCGCTGGGCCTTATTCTGCAAGGAGAGCAGTTCGTCTTCAACGGGGACGTCCTCAGCGTCGAAGAAGAACTCCTCGGGCAGGGTCATCGTCTGCTCGTCTTTCGGCGCTTCCGGCGGCGGGTCTTCCTTGTTGTCTCTGTCCGGCTCGGGCGGTGGCGGAGGCGGTGGAGGGGGCGGCGGCGGTTGTTGCGCTTCTTCTTCGGGAAGGTCGACAGTCTGCCGCGGCTTGATCACGAGTTCGACAGCCAGGGCGAGGTCGATCGGCTCGACAGCCATCCGGCCCTCCAGGGCCGCGTGGGCTTTGGCGAGACGGACGGCGAAGAGATCGCCCCGATGACCGGGAACGCCCCGTTTCAGTGACTGACCGATCAGGTAGAGGACCTGGCTCTCCGTTATGGTGACGGCAGGCAGGCGTTCGCGCGCCCCGTCGATCTTGCGCAGCAGATCGCTCTGCTCGTCGGCGTACAATTTTTCAAAAGCCTCCGGCTCATCGACGAACAGTTCCTGGCGGCGCATGATCTCGATGCGCTGTTCCAGGTCGTCGATGACGCCGCTTGTCACATGAATCGCGATACGGTCAGCCAGATGGCCCCGCAGGGCGCCCTCGTCCGGGTCGTAGGTCCCAACGAGGACAAAGTCGGAAGGATATTGAACGGAGATGCCCTCCCGTTCGAGGCGGCAGATCCCCGACATGGCGTCGAAAAGGGAGTTGACGAGCCCGTCGTCCAGCAGGTTCAACTGGTCCACGTAGAGGACGCCGCCGTTGGCCTCGCCGATGAGACCCGGCTGCCAGGCCCGGGCGCCGCCGGCCAGGGACTGCTCCACATCGATGGCGCCGAGCAGACGGTCTTCCGTGGCGCCGAGAGGGACCTCTATGAAGGGGGCTTCCCGGCAAACAACAGGTAGGCTGCCGCCATCGCTGAATTCACTACCGCCGTACTGTTCGCGGCAGCGGCTGCACCAGCTGGCCGGTTTGTCCGGGCGACAGTGGCAGGGACAGCCCCGGATCTGTTCGATCTTCGGCAGCAGCTGCCGGAGCCCGCGGGCCAGGATGGTCTTGCCTGTTCCGCGCGGCCCGGCGATGGCCACCCCTTTTAAGCCTGGATCGACGGCAACGAGGAGCAGCGCTCGTTTGATGCCTTCCTGTCCGGTGATGGCCGCCAAGGGCAGGCTGTTTGTCTTCATGCTCCCGCCTTCTCAACTCCGAAAATCTGGGCCACTTTTTCTTGAACGCGGCGGCCGTTGTCCATTGTCGCCAGCGGATCCTTGCGCAAGCGGTGGCGCAGTCCGAGGACGGCAATGCGGGCTACATCGTCGTCACAGACCTCCGTCCGGCCTTCAAAGGCAGCGAGGGCTTTGGCTGTCCGGGCCAAGACCAGCTCGCCCCGGTGGCCGTCGATCTCCAGGTCGATGCAGAGCTGGGCGATCTTCAAGAGCACCTCATCGCCGATGGTCACATCGCCCAGGATCTCTTTGGCCCGGCTGATCTTGGCCTGCAGTTCCGCCTGGGGCGCATGGAATTTTTCGATGAAGCTCTCCGGGTCGTTATCGAAATCGCTGCGGCTGCGAATGATGGCGACGCGCTTCTGGGCGTCGCGCAAGGTGCGGATCTGGGCATGGAGGCCGAAACGGTCGAGCAGCTGGGGACGCAGTTCCCCTTCTTCCGGGTTGCCCGAACCGACGAGGACGAAGCGGGCCGGGTGGCGGATGCTGATCCCTTCCCGTTCGACCACGTTGACGCCGGAGGCGGCGCTGTCGAGGAGGACGTCGACGAGGTGGTCGTCGAGGAGGTTGACCTCGTCCACATAGAGGAAACCGCGATTGGCTTGGGCCAAGAGGCCCGGTTCAAAGGCTTTGACCCCTTCGGCCAAGGCCTTCTGGATATCGATGGTGCCGCAGACGCGGTCTTCCGTCGCGCCCAGCGGGAGGTCGACGACGCGGGTCTTGCGGTACGTGATGGGCAGCGCTTCCCCTTCTGCCATCCGTTCGCGGCAGCTGGGGCACATCTCGCTTGTTTTTTCCGGGTGGCACCCGAAGGGACAATCGGCCACCGAAGGCACTTCCGGCAGCAGTTCAGCCAGCGCGCGGACCGTCGTCGACTTGCCCGTCCCCCGATCGCCCATGATCATGACGCCGCCGATGCGCGGGTCGATCACGTTCAGGATGAGGGCCAGTTTCATCTCTTCCTGGCCGATGATCGCCGTAAAGGGATAGGTCGGCACTTTGATCTGCGCCGGCTGCCGCCGATCGCTATGGTTCGATGGTTGCGCTTGTGTCATCGCGTATCTCCTCCCGTCGGCAATCACCGGTTGCCTTGATTTCCCTTGCCCTCGAAATAGGCCTTGGCGGCGTAGATCACGTCCAGCGTGACCTCGCTGTACCCGCGCTCGCGGGCATAATTCTCGGTGTTGCGCTGCACTTTTCCTCTTACGAAAAAGGGTACCTGCTTTAAGGCCTTCTCGGCCTCGGCGTCCCATTGCAATTCATCGACGGTTGCAACGGCGCCCGCAGCTCCTGTCGGAGCTGTCGCGGTGCCTCTTGCCGCGGCGGACGCCGCTTCCATCTGCCTTTCCGAGGCGGTGTCTTCTCCGAACATGTTGACCAGGTGTTCTTCCAGACCGAGTTTGATCGTCTGGTTGATCGTGTCGAGCAGGCGGGTCATCCCCCGGTAGCCGAGGACCGGCGCCGGAAAGAGGGGGAAGTTGAGGATATGGGCAGGACTGCTGATGACGATGCAGGGCAGTTCATAGCGGGCGGCGCTGTGCCGCTCCATCTGGGTGCCGAAGACGATGTCCGGTTGGGTGTCGCGGATCTTCCGGCTCACGGCCTGGAAGTCGTCACAGACAAAAGCTTCATCGGTCAGGGCGGCGACAGCCTCGGTGAATTCGTCCTTCCAGGCGGTCATATAGGTGCCGGCCCACACCACCTGTAGGCCGATCTCGCGCAGCAGGTAGGTCGCCCCGACAGCGTGGCTGAAATCGCCGAAGACGACAGCCCTTTTGCCGAAGAGGGACGATAAGGCGTCGACCGACTTGGTGAAGCGGGCCAAGGCGCCGGAAGGCGCCAAGTGGCGGCGGATGTAGGGCGTCACATCGATGCCGGCCTGTTCTCCGAGGGCGCGCAGGAAGCGGCCCGTCTGGCGGATCCCCATGGGGGTGATGCTTATGTAATCGATGCCGAAGCGCTTACGCAGGTACTCACAGGTTTCACGGCCGTATTCGCGGTAGAGGCAGATGTTCAGGTGAGCACGAGTCAGGCTCCGCAACGTCTCCACTGTCGCCCCATAGGGGATGACGGCGTTGACGCCGATGCCGATCTCCTCCAGCATGGTCCGGATTTCGTTCAGGTCGTGGATCTGGTGAAAGCCGAGATAGGAGGGGCCGATCAGGTTGACGGTGAAACGCTCCGTCTTCGGCTGTTCGACGGCGAAGGCAGCGACCATCTGGGCCAGAAAGTCATCCATGGCGAAATGCTCCAGGTCCCGAAAGGCGTTCACCTGGGGCACGATCAGCCTCGCCTTTGTTTGGCGGCCGAGGCTGTTCGCGACAGCCAGCAGGTCTTCCTGCAGCAGTGTCGACGAGCAGGTCGGCGTGATGACGATCACATCGGGCTGGTGCAAGGCGTCGACACGGCGAACCGTTTCCACGAGGCGGGCTCTCGAACCCCGGGCCATCTCCCGCCGACCGATGGGCGACAGGGTGAAGGGCGGGAGTTTATGAAAGCGCTCCAGCATGGAAAACATGACATTGATATAGCCGTCCCCCTGGGGTCCGTGGATCACCGTATGCACCTTGGGCATGCTGCCGGCGACCCGAGCGATCCCGGACAGGGCGGTTCCTTCATACATCCAGTAGGCGAGTTTCACGACATCCACCCCGCTTCCGTCCAGCCCTGCTCAAGCAGCGCCTGCCGTTTCAAGAGCGGTTTGACAAAGAGTTTAATCAGATCGATGGCATTGACGAAGCCGTGGATCTGGGCAAAGGTGAATTCAATCGACCATGCCGTCGTATAGCCGGCCGCTTCGAGGGGATTGCAGATGCCGAGGCCGGCCACGATCAGGTCGGGTCGGAGACGGTCGATGCGTTCCACCTGAGCGGAGAAATTGGGACTTTCGACGATAGGCACGCCTTTTTCCCGAAGTCTGGCGATCTCCTCAGATAAGTCCTTGGCGTGGACATAGGGCGTGCCGGCTTCAACCACTTCGGCGCCGCAGGCGGTGAGAAAGCGGGCCAAGGGGATCTCCAGCAGGTTATCGCCGAGGAACATGATCCGCTTGCCGCGCAGGAGAGCCCGTTGGCTCTCCAAGCTGCGCCAGGTTTGGGCCTCCCTTTCTGCGACTGGGGAGGCGTCAAGGCCGAACTCGGCGCAGATGGCTTCCAAAAAGCGGGCCGTGCCGTCAGGACCGATGGGCAGGAGTGTCGTCAACACCTTGGCTCCCCGCTCGCGGCGGAGGGTGGCCAGGGTGTCGCTCAGATAGGGCTGCAATGGGACGATGACGGTGTGCTCATTGATCACCGGCATGTTCGTAATGTCTCCGCTCGGGAAGACGTCGACCCTTTCCAGACCGAGTTGTTTCAATTCCCATTGCAGCTGCTGGGTCGTCGAATCAGTGACGGCACCGACCAGGACCAGGTTGCGCGTCGGCGCCGCCGGGACACTCGCCTTGTTCCCCTCATCCTTGCCGAAGGAAAACCAGCTCCGTTTTTTCTCTTCCACGACTGCTACCTTCGGATCCTCCTTGGGAACAAAGGGAAGCAGCGCATGCAGCACCGCATCCTCCCCTTGGGTGAATGTCCGGTCCAGGCCCGAGGTCTGAACGGGCACGACAGGGAAGCCGAAGCGGATGGTCAGGTCTTTGCTGGAGTTCTCCAAATCGAGTTTCAGGATATCACAACTGCAGGTGCTCAGCAGGAAGATCACTTTCGGTTGCCATTCGGCCTTGATATCTTCGACTACCTTCGCCAGTTCCGCTGTCGGCGAGGCCGCCACCAGATCCGACTCCTCCAGGACGGCGAAGCCGAAGCGGGAATGGGCGTAGACCATGACGTCGAGGGCTGTCTGGATGAAATGGGCGCAGGTGTGGGTGCCCACGATCAGAAAGAAGGAGTCCTTGATCTTGCGATGGAGCCAAGCGACACTGGCTATGGGACAGAAGGTGTGGAAGCAGCCGTTTTCCCGTTCGATCCCTTCCACGGCAGGTCCTCCCCTCGAAAGAGTTCAAACATTTCCCGTGTGCCGACGGCGTTGGGCACAACGCCGTCGGGCTGACTGAGGAGATAGGCCGCCATCTTGCGAAACTCGCCTGTCATCTCGCTGACGGGTTCCCCCATCTCTTCCAGTTCAAAGAGGGTATACCCCTTGACACGAGACTGGCGCACCTCTTCGTTACGGGGAACAACGCCCATCAAAGGGGCTTCGATCCGCCGGGTGAAGGTTTCGAGCAGGTCCACTTGGTCACAGCGGTTGCCGATAACGCCGGCAAGTTTTACATCATAACCGGAGGCGTTTTTCTCCACAATGCTCTCGCAGATGCGGTTGGCCGCGAAGAGGGCGTCAAAATCGTTGGAGGAGACGATGCAAGCAAGATCAGCATATTGCAGTGGCGTCGCAAAGCCGCCGCAGACGACATCGCCTAAGACATCGAAGAGGATCACGTCATATTGGCGCATGATATCAAGCTTTTCGAGGAGCTTGACCGTCTCACCGACAACATAACCGCCACAGCCGCTGCCGGCGGGCGGTCCGCCTGTCTCAACGACACAGACGCCGGCGTAACCCTGGACGACCAGATCATCAGGTTCGATCGATTCATAGTGGTAGTTGAACTTATCGAGGATCTCCACCACCGTCGGGATCATTCTCCCGGCGATGGTGAAGGTGGAGTCGCTCTTGGGGTCACAGCCGATCTGCAGCACACGTCGGCCCGTCTTGGCGATGGCCACGGCCAGGTTGGACGTAGTGGTCGACTTGCCGACGCCGCCTTTTCCGTATACGGCGATAATCATATCTTCATGCCCCTCACGGCCTCAGGCGTCGTCTCAATGGAAGGCAGATCGCGGGGCGCGCCGCAGGCGGAGATCTCCAGATCCTTCGGCGCCCCGCAAGCGGTGATGATGCCGAAGTCCTCATCCACCTGAACCTGTTTGGCCGCCTTGATGCGAGCCAGTTCTTCCTTGCTGACGATCTTAGACTGATCGAAGCCCAAGTCGATTTCGGTGTGGAACCCTTTTCGCTTTACCCGTCCGATGTCGTAAAAGCGTTTGGTGGCTGTCATCTTCAAAAAAGCCTTCAGGCAGCCCATCATGTACTTGCGCTTAAAGGGGTCCTTGATAAAGGGATAGTCGAGGAAGCTCTTGCGCATATAGAAGCGGGCATAGCTGCGAAGCACGCCTTTGAGGACATCTTCCCGGTCCATCTCGTCGGGTTGCATGATCGGCGTGACGAAGTTGTACTTAGAATAGTCGCGGACCTCGACCTTGTCGCCCAGTTCCTCAAAGAGCTCTGAGAAAGGCCAGGGCGTGTACATGTTCCAGTTGACCATGTCGGCATCCCAGTAACGGGCCAGTTGGAAGGTCTCTTCAATCGTCTTCGGCGATTCGTTCTCCAGGCCCATGATGAACTGCGCCTCGGCGACCATGCCGTTGGCCTTGATCATGTCGATGGCCCGCTTGTTCTCTTCCATCGTCGTTTCCTTGCGGAAACGGTCGAGGTTCATCTGAGTGGCCGCTTCGGTGCCGAGGGAGATGTGAACGAGGCCGGCCTTGCGGTAGAAGGGTAACAGGTGGGCGTCGCGCAGGATGTCGGTGACGCGGGTGTTGATGCCCCAGTGCACGTCGAGCTTGCGGTCGATCAGTTCCTGGCACATGGCCACAAACTTGTCGCGGTTGATCGTCGGTTCCTCGTCAGCGAGGATAAAGAAGCCCACCTTGTGGTCTTTGACGAGCGTCTCGATCTCATCTACGAACTTCTTCGGGTGACGTACCCGATAAGTGCGCCAGAACTTCCACTGGGAGCAGAAACGGCAGGTAAAAGGGCAGCCACGGGCGAAGTTCGGCACAGCCACACGGCAGTTGAGGGGTATATAGATGTACTTGTCCCAGTCGAGGATGCTCCAATCGGGCGTCAGTCCGTCCAGGTTTTTGATCGGCGGATGGGCCGGCGTGGCGACGACCTTGCCATCCTCCATATAGGCGATGCCCAAGATGTCCTTGCGATCCTTCAGATCAGTCCCGGCGGCGATGGCGTTCATCAGGTTGACGATGATCTCTTCACCCTCGCCGCGGACGATATAATCGATCTCAGGTGTCTCCGTGAGAATCTGACTGTACATAAAGGTGGGATGGATCCCACCCAGGATGGTCTTGCAAGCAGGGTTGCTCTGCTTGGCGATGCGCAGGGTGTCCTGCGCTTTATAAATCATCGGCGTAATCGCACTCGCCATGACCACATCCGGCTGGTTCTTCCGGATGATTTCAGCTAGCACGTCATCTGGTAGATCCTCGGTCATTGCATCGATGAATTTCATATTGGTGTAACCGGCTGCCTTTAACGATCCGCCGATATAGGGCGCCCAGCTCGGCGGCCAGTTCCCAGCAATCTCGGCGCCACCGCAATGGTAGTTAGGTTGGATCATCAGTATGCGCATGTCAAGCCTCCTAGTCATCGTTTCGGCTTGATCTCTAACAACATCGCGTTATAAATGATGTTAGAGACCAGCTTTTGGCGAGTAGATTGGTAGCCCAGTGTATTCAAAATGGAGTGGATCTCCGAAATCGGATGCAGGTAGGCGCTGGTTGTACGGGAGCTTCCCGACATCCGCTCGCCTACGGATTTGAGGAAGCGAAACCATGCGGTCGACGGTGCGAAGGTGATATAGGCCCGTTCCCGGGCGCGGCCCAGTGTATGTTCCAGCAAGGCGGGCAGGTCTGCAAGGGGATAATGAATCAACACATCCATCGAAATGAGGATGTCATAATTTCCTTTTTCTGAGACTAAATCGCTGACCTCAAAGGTGAGGTTGTCTCTTCCGCCGTTGCGGGCAGAAGCCATTTCGATCATTTTCGTGGAAATATCAATACCTTTGACGATAGCGCCCTGTTCGGCGAGGATCTCTGCGAGAAAACCTGCGCCGCATCCGGCATCGATGATGCGCTTGCCCGCTACCGGCCCGATCCAGTCCAAAAGGCAGCGGTGGATGGCTTGACGACCTTCGATGAGCTTGCGCTGGGCAAAGTTTTTGCTTTCTCCTTTGCTGATGGACGCCCATCGCTGAAAGGCATCGCCGTCAAAATAATTTCTCACCTGTTCCTGTTGTGCCCAATAGGAATTCAGTTCGTTTGCCATGGCCTCCACCCCCTAGAATCGTTCGTTGTTGCCGGCCTGGATCAGGCCGTTTTTTTCCGCAAGCGAGATAAAACCCCTGCGCCCCTCTCAGGGCGCAGGGGGTGTAGGAACGAAATGGACTTGGTGTGATTACACCATGGCCAGAGCCCACATGCAAACGATGGTCATCTTGAAGAACAAGAAGCAACCGATCGCTTTGCCTTCTTTCAGGCTGAGAGCACGATTGTACATTTTGCCGGCAAAGCCGACGCCGACTTGCTCGTGAGCCCACTTCAGAACCATGGCGCCCTCGTCGCGGGAACCGCGATACTGGAACAGCATGGAGAAGGTGAAAGCCCAGATGAAGTGGGCGCCCAACAAAGCCTGGATCATGTGACCGTCATAGCGGGAGAACATGGCCGTGGTCTGCTGGATGATGTAGGAGAAGTAGCCCATGTTGGTGAGCGGGGACAGCTGATGGAGCGGGTTGTGGGAGTTGAAGGTGGCCAGCGCAGCCTGGTAGATGTCATTGTAGGGAGCGGCAACGGCTACGAAGGAGCCCATCCAGCAACCATCAATGTAGAACCAGGCGGGAGCGATGACCTGGAGGGAGAAGAAAATGGCCAAGTAGAACTGGTCAACGAGGGAGATGGAGCAGGTACCGCCGTAGGCAGGGCCAAGGCAGGGGAATTCGCCGTCGCGCTTGGCTTTCATGCCAACCTTGGTGGTCCAGGGCGAAACCTTGCTGAAGAATACCATCCGCCACATGGGAACCATGGTGAAGTGCAGACCGCCGGCGATAGCGTGGGCGGCGACGAATTCACTGATGGAGCCCTTGGAGCCGAAGATGGCGTCATGGAGCGGGGTGCCGATGTTGATGTAGGTCATGTGAGCGAAGAGGCCCGTCTTGGAAGCGGCATGGATGTCAGCGATGGTGTTGTGCGTAGCGATGCCGTAGGAGACGAAGATCGGCAAGAAGGCGCCGAACATGATCAGGGCGAGGAACTTCTTCTGGAACTCATGGTCATAGCAACGCTTGATGAACTTGAAGTCCTTCATTTCTTCTGCCAGCTTGGGATCGTTCAGAACCCGCAGCATGAAGTGCGCGCCATGGAAGACGCCGCCGATCCAGAACATGATGCCCATCACCAGGTGACCCAGGATGGCTTGCTTGACCAGCAGGCCGGGGTTAGACTGGGCGATCATCTTGAGCTCAGGGCCGGCATACTGGGAGACAGCGTATTCACGCATGAAGCCGAAGCCGAGTTGGGGATGTTGCCAGATGATCATGGCGAAGACGACGGTAGCGAAGTGGAAAGCGAGGATCTGGCAGCTAACGGACAGAACAGCTTCCCAGTCTTTTTCGAAGAAGGCAAACCGCTTGGTGTTAAAACCGGCGAAGTAGTGGAAGATGCCGCCAAGGAAGAAGACAGCGCCGAAAGCGACGTGGTTGCCAGCCATGGTGGCGGGGGTGATGGGTCCGAACATGTCGAAGCTCAGACCGGTGGGCTCCAATTTGCCGGAGGGTCCGAGGATGCCGTAGAAGGCCATGTGCAGACCCCAGAGGGTGGCGATGAGCGCGAAGAAGTGGAACTGGGCGACCAGGGCTTTCCCCATAGTCACTTTTTCCAGGAACTTCTCTTCAGCAGGGGATTTGACGTGACCAAAACCCCAGAGTATGATGGCGGCAAGCAGGTGCATCCGGGCGACAAACAGCGCATCGGGGCTCAGCGCGGTCGCATCAAGACCCAGTTGATAAAGACGAGCATAAAACATGGTAGCGGGAGCCCACAGTACACCTTGGGTCGCGGGATCCCAGCTCAGGTGATGGACGAGAATGAAAGAGACCATAGCGGCGACGTTGCCCAGGTGGTTGATGTGGGCTTTCAGAACGGCACCCCGGGTAGCGGGCACTTTGTCTTTGAAGTACTCAAAGACCTGCGCCCGGGGGTTAAATGCCATTTCGGCAGTGGCCATCAAACACGACCTCCTTTTCAGATGTTTTAGATGATTGGGTGCAGGTCAGCAGACGGTTCCCCGGGCTGGCGAAGTAAAAGATTGTATTAAGGCCGTATTCCCATTAGGCAACCTTCCGCGGCACCCCGTCCGATGGATCTCTGTCCCTTTCTCACCTCCTTCTTTTCGCCTGCCGAAAGACGACAGGCTTTGTCCCCCTTGCGTCCACCGCGATGATGCCCGGCCGATGATGTCCCATTATTTAAGGGTAAACGCCGCAGCCATCATAGAAAGGATGAAAAAACTGTTTGCTGTGGCGTTGTACCAGGGGGCCAACCGCTTAGGGTCTTTTTTCAACTTCGGTTGAAAGGGCAATTGGGCCAGCAGCAATGCGACGAGGACAGCACTGCCGATGTAGTGTCCCTGGGCGGCGACGTAGAGCGCCACCAGGAGCTGCGAGGCCATGAGCATGTTCAAAGCAATCTTGACGGCGCCTTCGACGCCGTACATGACGACCATCGAGCGCAATCCGCAGGCCTTATCGCCCTCGACGCTCTTAAAGTCGTTCATGGTCATAAATCCGTGAGAACCGATAGCGTAGAGGAAGGCGACAATCGTCTGTTCCGGCGTTACGCTGTCAAAGAGGTAATTGCCGGCGATCCAAGGCAGGGTCACGTAGGTGAGCGCGCAGGCCGTATTTCCGAACCATCCGTTTTGCTTCAACCGCAGCGGCGGCGCGCTGTATATGTAAGCGATGAACAGACCGACGAGAACCAACAGGAAAATCTCGATGGGAAAAGCGATATACGATACCACCAGAGCCGCAGCAGAGAGAACCGCCACGTTGGTCAGGGCAAGCCGCTTGAACAACTCTGGAAAGCGAGCACAAGGGCGGTCAGGCTCGTTGATGGCATCTACATCGGCATCATAGTAGTCATTGATCGATTGGCCCATGCCTAGGACCAGGGGACCGATGACGACCATCAACAACAGGCTTCGCAGGAAAGTGTCCACGCTCAGATCTGCACCGGCGGCGCCGACGACGCCACAACCGACAGACCAAACGGGGCCAATCCAGGTCAAGGGTTTCGTCAGTTGAAGGCGTACCCGCCAGATGGAGAGGGGCTCCTGCGAAGGGGTTGTGGTCGGACTCTGACTTTGGCGATTGATGTCGACACTCATCTCGGCACACCCACTCTTCTCTTTTTCGGGAGCCAATAGGGGTCTTATCATCTGTATATGTATTGGAAAAGGACGCTCTCTATGTCACCGTTATGAGCATCATCTGTTTTACGAGACGTCCAATCGAATCTCGTATACACAAGCGGGGGCGCCCTTTGCGCTGCATGCCGTCTCTTTGACGGTCGCCTCTTTATCGACGAGGGTGCGAATCAATGTTTGGAATGTGCCCTCGTAAAAAGCACAGATCGGTTCGTTCGCTGACAAGCCGCGACAGGAAAGGCAGCGCTCGATCGTGATCCTCGGACGGTCTCCCATCGTGAAACGATAGCTGCCGGTGCCCACAAAGGTCCAAGCGTTTTTCTCTATCGCCGAGAGCAGCATCTTGAGACCGGCGCGAACCGGGAGTATCCGCAAGATCCACTGAATCGGAAGGGGGATACGATGCTTCAGGAGGTAGGCAGCCGTCAACTCCCCGGAGCGCCGCAGCAACTGCGTCAACTCCTGATTGCCAAAGCTGGCCTGGATGGAACGCACCAAGTCGTTGAACTCCTGCTCGTCCACCATCTCAGCAGGGAGCTTTTGCGTCAAGTCACCCCGTCCGACGTTGACCAAAAATTCCGCTGTTCTACCTTCTCCGTAGCGTTCTTGCAAGGCCGCCACGGTCTGTATGATCGAATTGGGGCCAATTTTTCCGTATGTATGGGTTGCGATGTCGTCCACCCCTCAAAAAAAGAGGAGCCGCCGAACACAGGCGTTTGTGGTTGAATTATACAGCATAATCCAACATCGATCAACCTTTTGCATTCGCAAACTCCTCAAAAATCTTATACTTAGATTCTTCAAGAATCCTTGTGCAATCTTTAGGGATTCATGATCCAGATAAAATAATTCAGTACCGCCTCGTATCCAACGCGAAAAAAATAGGGGATCATCAGGATTCCTGCCCACTTCGAAAGGCGATAAAAGTAGAAGGCTGTCGCCAAGACAGCGCCTTCCAAGAGGATGATCTCGATGAAGGCGGCAAAAGGCGCTTTGAGCTCAAAAAAGATCCACGACCACATGATGTTCAAGATCAATTGGGCGAAAAAGTAACCAAGGGCATAGCGCTTTTCCTTCTGTTCCGGCTGACGCCAGATGAGAAAAAGCGAGAGGCCCATCAGGGTATAGAGGAGCGTCCAGACGGGATAGAAGGCGTCGTTGGCAGGATTAAAGGCCGGTTTGGCCAGTCCCGCATACCAAATGATCGACTGAATGGTGAATTTTGCGCCGATCAGGCTGGCGATCTGGCAGACGGCGATGCTCGCGACGAGCCGCAGCGCATCCATCGCCATGTTCGTGGCAGTCCTCCATCGCTCCGGCCTCGTTCCCGCCCCTACCGCGCCGTTCAAATCAGAGGAGATTAGCGCTTTTTCATAGCTGCGGTTGTGTATGGCAAACCCTCCTCGCCGATTACTCAAGCCACTTCATCTCTTTTTTGACACGGCCTGTTTTTTTGTCATGGCGGTAAACGAAGCGGATGAAACCGTACCCGCCAGTCGCGAGACCGAAGATTGCGAAGAAAACGGTCCAAAGGCTCACCGGTTCGCCGACGAGGCTGCGCCGGATGACCGTCAGGGCCAGATCCAGAAAAAAGGTGGCAACGACAGCAAAAAACAAGAGGAAGAACAGATGTCGCCATTGCCACAGCAGCATTACTGTCTTCCTCATCAACATTCCCTCCAGTAGGTGTTATTTCTGCCTGTCTCTTGCTGTCACGATCTCTGAATCGTCGAAGGACAAATTATTGCTTTTTATCGCCGTCGGCAGCCCCGGTGTCTTTCGACTTCGCTTTTCCTTCTTCTTTCTTCTCCGCAGGATCGTATGGCACCTGCTTGCTGCGCAAAAATGCGACAACATTGCGAATATCGGGCGAATCGGGATAGGGCGGCATGTTCGTGCCGGGGCGCCCCATGATGATCGACTGGAGGATGAATTCGTCAGACGCCGAGTTCAGATAACCGGGGTCAAGCAGCGCAGCGCCGATGCCGCCTTCACCTTTTTGACCGTGACAGGCGGCACAGGCAGTCTTGTAGAAGGCTTCGCCCTTGACCGGATCGCCGGCGACCTTCTCTCCCGTTTCAACGGGCGCTGAGATCTCGGGATGCCAAGAACGCATATTTTTGATGATCAAATTGACCTTCTCATCGGGCAGTTTTTGAGTGTCGAAATGGGGCATGGCGTTGGTAGCCAGGCTGGGACGACCCAAGCGAATCGACTTCAACAAGTAGTCATCGGAGGCCACTTTCAAAAAACCTTCGTTGTTCAGGGTCGCCGCTTTGACACCCTGGACGCCCTTCCCGTCTTCACCGTGACAGGAGGCGCAATGGGTCTTATACAACTCATGGCCCCGCACCAGTTCCCCTTGGGCTTGCCAAGTTGGCGCCAGTAGGATGCCGGCCAAGAGAAGGCCCGTGGAGCCGAACATGACGAATTTACGGGTTCCCAATTTCTCTCCCCCTTGTCCTTATCGAAATGCCTGTCCCATCCGCGCTAGCCGCCGATCTGCAGGGTAGCCCCCATATAGGTCAAGATGGCGACGACGATCATCATGACTGTGAAGACGGCGACGCCGATGGGGCGTTTTGCCGGATGACGTTCCTTGCTCCGTTCCAACCAGGGCACAAGGAAGAGCGCCAGGACCATCAGGCCGGGAATGGTGATGCCCAACAGTTTGTTGGGGACCTGCTCCAGGATGACATACGCCCAGAGGTAGTACCACTCCGGCTTCAGGCCGATCGGGGTGACGAGCTTATCGGCTGGTTCAGCCATCTCTTTCGGCAGCACTCCCGAGAGGATGAACAGGATACCCACAAAAGCCATCGCCAGGGCCGCTTCTGTGGTGATGTGAACCGGTATAAAAGGAACGGTAAACCGTTTCTTCTGGTTATCCATAAGGGGCGACCTCCTTTTACATCGGATCCGAGATGCCCTGGACCCGGATCATGATAAAGTGCGCAACTAAGAAGCCGATGGTGATGGCGGGCAGGATCATGACATGGAGCACGTAGAAGCGGCTGAGCATCTCGGCCGTCACCTTGATGCCGCCTTGCATCATGATCTTTAAAGTCGGACCGATGACAGGCAAGGTGTTCGCCGTTTCAGCGCCGATGACGGAAGCCCAGTAGGACAGTTGCTCGTAGGGCAAAAGGTAGCCCGTAAAGGCCAAGCCGAGGCTGAGCACCAGCAGGAAGCAACCGGCGACCCAGTTGAGTTCCCGCGGCTTTTTGAAGGCGCCTGTGTAGTAGACGCGCAGCATATGCAGGAACACGAGCAGGATCATCAATTGGCAAGACCAGTGATGCATAGAGCGGATGACGGAACCGAAGCGGACTTCGTTGGTGATCATCTGAACGCTGGCAAAAGCCGCTTCCGGCGTCGGCTTATAGTAAAAAGCGAGAAAAACGCCAGTGAGGCACTGAATGATGAAACAGAGCAGCGTCAAGCCGCCGAGGCAGTAAAATATGTTCAACGTATGGGAGGGGACGGGGTGTTCGGCGATGTCCTTGGCGATGCGACCGATGCCGGGCATCCGTTCTTCCAACCAGTTCATTCGTTACACAGCCCCCTCTTTGACAATGATATCGCCGTTTTCCTTGACTTCCACAGCGAGGCGGACAAGCGGCTTCGGCGGCGGTCCGCCGATATTGGTTCCTTCGGGGTCGAACTCCCCGCCATGGCAGGGGCAGATCAGCTTCTTCCCTTCCAGGCTGCCTTTAGGCACGTCTACCGTACAACCGAGGTGGGTGCACTTTAAGGTGTAGGCGATGACCTGATCCTTGATCTTGACGGCCATGCAGGGGATATCGTTGTAATCGAAGCGCAGCGCCTCCATCGGCTTCAGCTCGGCCAGGGTGCCGATCTTCTTCGGCGCCGGCGGCTGCAACAGGGAGTCGGGAGGATAGACGTACTGACCGACAGCGGCCAAAGGAGCGCCCAGGGCGGCCAGCGTGGGGATGGCGATGATCCCGCCAAGGAATTTCCTCCTGGAAACGTTTGAATCCATCAGTCTTTTACCTCCTTATAGCCGGTGCCGTCAAAAACGGCCACGCGGAACGAGTAGAGGGCCGCCCCGAAATCGACGAACAACAGGCCTATATAAACGGCAGCACCATTGTAATCGCCGACGGACCATTTCTTCACCATGAGAAAAAGCAGCGCAACTGCGACCAGGGTCAACAGGATCAGGTTAAGCGACCCTGCTTTGTAATCCGGCGCTTTCAAAAATACCCCCCCTTAACATTACCGGCTGCTGCCGGCGGATCCTTGTGTAACCTGTTTCCCGACCTTGTCCCTAAAGACCGACAAAAGTGAAGGCTCACATCGCTCCCTCCCCTCTGAACCAGCGTTCTGCTTGTACATGACGTCGTCTCAACTGGGCTCATAGCGGTCGATGAGGAGTGGGACAGGGCCGACGGCTCCGGAAACGGGCGTTCCCGTCAAGCTGTGATGCATTTCCCGCTAAAGTATAATAACACGTTCTTTTTTCCCTGTATAGACCATGAACAAAAGTACTACGTATACGTGATAGACCACACAGAAAAAGAGCCCCTTGCGGGGCTCTTCGCCACTATGTACCCTGTCCTGCGAATGAAACACTCACTATTTCCGTTCGGCCAGGAACTTGGCAACAGCCTTCTTCTCGTCGTCAGAGAGCGTGGTGGCCGCGGGCATGGTCGCTTGCAGACCTTCACCAACGGGGTTTACCAGGATCTTGTAGATCTTCTCTTCGTTGTACTTGGCGCCGACCTTATCCAGGTTGGGGCCGACCTCCAGCGCGCCTTCCGTGCCCAGCTTGTGGCAGGTGATGCAGGCGCCTTTGCCGGTGTAGAGGGCCTTGGCGTCAAGGCTGGCAGCAGCGGACTTCGCCTCGGGAGCCTTGTTTTCCGGAGCTTTGTTCTCCGGAGCCTTTTGCTCAGCAGCCGGAGCGGGCTTCGGAGCTTCAGCAGGCTTGCTGGAGCTGCTGCTGCAGGCGGTCAGGGCAACCATGCTGACGCCCAGGATGGCCGCGATGCCGATAAGCTTGAAATTTTTCATTATGATTTCACCTCCTTGCTGAATAAACACTTTTCATTATAAAGAACCTGTTATTATCCTCAACGCCCAAATTTGGGCGTTTTCGGCAGAACCCACGCATCTTTAATAAAAAAGTCTGCTAATCCCCTGTCTGAGGCGCTGTTGGAGAATTGTCATGAAAACGCGACAATTCCCACGGGAAAATGGATGTAATTAGATTAATTTCCAGAAAATTTTAAAGGATTCCCGTTACCTTTGTCGAAGTGAGTGGTTGCAAAGCAAAACACTGAACAAAGGGGGAATCCTCAGTGCAAAGCGTAGCACAGCCACTCGAAGAAGTCCAGAAAATTTTTTGTAGAACACCTGGTGGAAAAAAAGCGGGCCGACTAATTCAACATTTTACGCAGTACGCCTCAAAGGTATATGGCTTTTCGCAGATGGTCCGTCAAGCAAAGGATGGTCGCAAACAACCCCGTATCAAAGCCCCAGCCATTTTTACCGTCGCTTTTTTTGGCGCCTTTTTCTGTATGGAAAGTATGGAGCAGATGGACCGTTGGCAAAAAACCGGGGTATTCCGTCAATTGGTTCCCAAAAACATTCGATTGCCATCACATGATACGGTGCGACAAGCCTTGATGAAATGGGATCTAAAAGAGCAACGAAAGCAGCATAACTGTGTGATCCAGCGATATAAGGAGCAACGCGGCCCGCAGAAGGAAAGCATCAATGGTTGGCGAGTGACTGCCATCGATGGCGTGGAGTTATTCCACACCAAGGCCTATCGTTGTCCCGAATGCCTTACGCGCGAACACCGCGACAAAACCACCGACTATTATCATGCGGTCGTAGTCGCTCAACAGGTTGGCGGCAACGCGAACCTGATTTATGACTGGGAAATGCGAAAGCCTCAGGATGGGGTGGACAAGGATGAAGGAGAAACCACCGTCGCCCAACGATTGATCCGACGTATGGCCGAGACCTATGGAAAAATAACGGATGTATACACGTTAGACGCGCTGTTTGCCAAAGCACCCGTCATTCATGCCGCTCTGGATGCAGGCGCTCATGTAGTTGTTCGCATGAAAGAAGAACGTCGACGGATAATGAAAGAGGCAAATGCCTGCTTTGCGAACCGGCTTCCGGACTCCACTTGGGAAGAAAGAGATGGAAAAGGGAATACCGTTTACGTTCAAGCTTGGGACGAAGAGGGATTGGCACAATGGCCGCAAGTTCGCGTGCCCATGCGAATCGTAAAAATCATTCGTCATACCAACAAGACAGTCATCGAAGCAAACAAAGAAGTCTTTGTCACTGATGTGGTGGAGCGCTGGATAGCAACCACATGCTCATCCGAAAAAGCGGATACCCAGACGATCGCACAAATTGCCGCCGCTCGTTGGGATATTGAGAATATTGGATTTCGCAACCTTAAGACGTTCAACGCCTTGGACCACTGCTTCGTGCACGATTCGGTGGCGATCAAAGCGATGATCGGATTTCAAGTGCTGGCTTTTAATCTTAAGCGATTGTTTTTCTTTCACCACCTCCCTGCCTCTCGTCATCGAGATGTGCCGCTTCGATATCTCATTGATGAGATGCGCGAAGCGACGAGGTGGGTATCTTTACATCTATATCGTTGGGTCTGGGAGTGGGGCTTATCTACTGCCTAGCTGACCAAGGGTGAAAGGGTGGGATTGCCTATCGAAGCACTGGTATAAACAAGGTGTTTTTTTCCATAAACTTGCGTAGGATAAATGCAACTGTCGACTGGATAATTTAAACATTTAAAGAGAGAATTGGTATCGCCATTAAATCGGTTAACCGTAAGAGGTCGCTCATTTGCTTGGTGCTATTTCGATTGCGTAGGTTCTGCGTTTTCGGCAGAAAATCCTCGATTTTTCATCCATTTTTCAGACATGCTTTGTATATCTTTTAATAAATATTTGTTAAAAATAATAGCCAATATAATTCGAAGAGTCAATGCCCAAATGCCGCTTTAGCCGCCGTGATTTTGCCGGGACGACTCCACCACATGCAACCGCGGTGCAGCGTGTTTCTGGCGCTGTCCGGGCACGTCGAGGCAGAAGAGGTTTTGCAGGATTTCCGAGTAGAGATGGCCTTCGGGCGTAGCGGCGTAGTGCCGCAATCGGGTGATCGGATCATGAAGCAGTTGATTGACGATGGAACTGGCCAGAGAGCCGACGAGCTTTTTTTCCTTCTCCGACAGATGCTTCAGCTTGCTCAAGGCCCGGCCCAGTTCTTTTTCCCGGATCTGGTTGCCCTTTTGCTTCAGCGAGACGATGGTAGGGATGACGAAGAGGGAGTTCAGCCAGCGCAGGAATTGGGTGATCTCGCTTTCGATGATCTCCTCCGCCTCGATGGCCGCTTTGCGCCGCTCCTCCAGATTGCGGTCGACAACGTGTTGCAGGTCGTCGATGTCGTACAGATGCACCCCGGAGACCTGCGCGACCTCGGGATCGATGTCGCGCGGCACGGCGATATCGATGAGAAATACAGGCTTGCCGCTCCGCCTCTCCATGACCTCTTCCATCATGGGCCGGCGGATGACATAGTGGGTGGCCGCCGTACAGGAGATGACGATGTCTGCCTCGGCCATCCGAGCATGGACTTCATGGAAGGGGATGGCCTCCCCGCCGCAGCCTTGGGCCAATTCTTTCGCCTTTTCAACGGAGCGGTTGGCGATGATGATCCTCTCCACGCCTTGGGCGACGAGATGCTTCAAGGTGAGCACGCTCATCTTGCCGGCACCCAGCACCATGGCGGAACGGCCAGCGAGGCCGCCGAAGACCTGTTCCGCCAGTTCGACGGCCGTATAGGAGATGGATACGGGGTGCTGATCGATACCGGTCTCCGACCGCACCCGTTTGCCTACGGTGATGGCCTGTTGGAACAAGGTGTTGATGATCCCGTTGCTGGCCCGCTCGTTGCAAGCCCGCTGGTAGGCTGCGCGCACCTGACCCAGGATTTGCGTTTCACCGAGCACCATCGAGTCGAGGCCCGAGGCGACGCGGAAGAGATGCCGGATGGCGTCGTACAGCGTATGTACGTAAAAATAATTGGCAAAATCGGAGGGCTGCAAGCGGCCCCGTTCGATGATAAACCGTTTGACCGCCGCCAGTCCTGCTTCCAAGTCTGTGCATGCGCCGTAGATCTCTGTCCGGTTACAGGTAGCGAGGATACAGCAGCCTTCAATGCCGGTCATGCCTTCCAATTGGGTTAGTGCTTCTGAGATTTGTGCTTCAGTAAAGGAGAGCTTTTCACGGACCTCCACAGGCGCCGATTTGTGGTTCAGTCCGACTGCGAAAATGAACATGGCACCACCCTCTCATTCTATGGAAATGCAAGCCTTGTCCAGCGATGAAAGGAGCGCTCGCCACAACAAGCGCGACGGGCGCATCATGAATTCCGTACGAATCGTCCGTCCTTTCCCATTTTACTCGATCCGATCGATTTGTAAAAGTCCCGAATAAAAATTGCCTATGTTTTTTCTCGGCTTTGTAATACCGGACGGGCTCACTGTTTATGGTGCGTTATCGGAAAATCGGGGGGTGTATTGACTCCGCTCGCTAAGGGCTGCGCGGCTGTGCGCTTGATTGCTCCGCGGGCGCGCCAAACCTCTGGGGCTTTTCTGCATGTCATGGCGCGCTTTTCCGCTGACGACGCCGCTCTTCCCAAATCGCTCGCTCCGCCAATCCCCCCCAGATTTCACGTATAGCGAAACCGTTCCTGCGACACCCCTGAATGATCCCCAAAAAAGAACATGCCAAAGGCGCCAGACATTTGCGTCCGAAAAAAGCGACGCGCAGAAAAACAAAAAGGCCTCTCCGTAAGCCGGAAAGGCGCTTCAATGGCAGATGGTGACCCGTAGGGGATTCGAACCCCTGTAACCGCCGTGAAAGGGCGGTGTCTTAGACCGCTTGACCAACGGGCCCCTTCTTTGGTAGCGGTGGTAGGATTTGAACCTACGACACTACGGGTATGAACCGTATGCTCTAGACCAACTGAGCTACACCGCCAGATTTGGTTGCGGGGGAAGGACTCGAACCTTCGACCTTCGGGTTATGAGCCCGACGAGCTACCAACTGCTCCACCCCGCGTCAATCAGAAGACAGTCTACCGCTGTCGACCACTGTATTATGCCATACCGTAGGCACTTCTGTCAAGAGCTTCGGCAAAATAAAAAAACAACGAAAGGCAGGCCAAATTAATATAAAATAGTACTGTCGATAACGCTGCTTACTGACGGAGGTGCCCCTTTGCTATACTCACCGCGCATGTTGGTCGGCCTTTGGGCCGGCAAGACGGCGATCTGGCTGAACCGCCGCATCGGGCACGGCGGCACATCCTTCCCCGGCGGATTGGGCCGCCGCATCGCCCCCGGACTGCTCTCCGCCCTGGCCGCCCAGTTGAAACGGGGGGCCATGGTCATCACAGGCACGAATGGCAAGACGACCACGTCGAAGATGCTCGCCGAGATGATCGCCGCGTCCAAACTGACGCTGACCCACAACCGCGCCGGCGCCAACCTGGTCGGTGGGATCACGGCCGCCTTCATCGAATCGGCCAGCATCGGCGGGTCCATCGCCAGCGATCTCGGGGTGATCGAGGTCGACGAGGCCACCATCCCCCAGTTGGTCCGGGAGGTGCGTCCCCGCGGCGTCGTGGTGACGAACTTTTTCCGCGATCAACTGGACCGCTTCGGCGAACTGGACAAAACGGTCACCCTCGTCGAAGAGGCTTTGGCGCTGCTTCCGCCCCAGTCGGTGGCCATCCTCAACGCCGATGACCCGCTGGTCGCCTCTATCGGGCGCCGCTACCGAGGAAGGGTCTTCTACTTCGGCATCGACGACCGATCTTACGGCAGCCGGGAGATGACCCAGTCGGCAGAGACGCGCTTCTGCCGCCTCTGCGGCCACCCGCTCACCTACGACTGGTTTTTCTTCGGCCAACTGGGCCACTACCGCTGCGTCCACTGCGGCTTTCAGCGGCCCCAGCCCAAGATCAGCGTCTCCGCCATCGAACTGAAAGGCGAAGAAGGCTCCGCCTTCACCGTCAACGCCCCCCGGGGCAGCTGGCGCGTCGAGCTCTCCACCCCCGGCTTCTACAACATATACAACGCCCTCGCCGCCACCGCAGCAGCGCTACGGCTGGATCTGCCCGAGCCATCGATCCGGGCCGGCCTGCAAGGCTACAGGACAAACTTCGGCCGCATGGAGCGGCTGGAACTGGCTGACGGCCGCCGCGCTTTTTTGGCGTTGATCAAAAACCCCACCGGTTGTGACGAGGTGCTGCGGACCCTCGCCCAAAACCGGGGGCCGAAGCGCCTGCTCGTGATCATCAACGACAACGCCGCCGACGGGCGAGACATCTCTTGGCTCTGGGACGCCGATTTTGAAGCCCTCGCCCCGATCCTGCCGGAACTGCGCAGCGTCTCCACCTCGGGGCTGCGCGGCGAAGACATGGCCCTTCGCCTCCACTACGCCGGCGTGCCGGCAGAAGCCATTTCCTATGAGCCTGATATCCATCAAGCCATCGCCGCCGCGCTGGAGATGAGCCGCCCAGAAGAAACCCTCTACATCCTGCCGACCTATACCGCCCTGTTGGAGTCAAAAACGGCGCTGGCCAACCTAGGCCATTCGCCCCGCTACTGGGAGGAATAGCCGATGGTTCGAACAGACCGCCGCGCATTGCGCCTCGTCCACCTCTACCCGGACCTGCTCAACCTTTACGGCGACCGGGGCAACATCATCACCCTGCTCCGGCGCTGCGAGTGGCGGGGGATCCCCCTTGCTGTCGAGCGGGTCTCTTTAAACGACCGCTTCGCCTTCACCGACGCCGACCTGGTCTTCATGGGCGGCGGTTCCGACCGGGAACAGACGCTCCTGTTCCGAGACTTTCAAGAGCACAAAGGTCCCGCCCTTGTGGAGGCTGCCGAAAGCGGCCTGCCCCTGCTCTCCGTCTGCGGGGGCTACCAACTCCTGGGACGCTATTACCGCACCCACACCGGAGCAGAGATGCCCGGTCTGGGCCTTTTCGACGCCTGGACAACGGCGGGGTCGACACGCCTGATCGGCAACGTCGTCGCCGAAGCGCCTTTCCTCGGCGACGGCGTGAGCCTGGTAGGCTTTGAAAATCACTCGGGCCGCACCTTTCTCGGCGATCGCGGCGGCATTCGACCCTTGGCCCAGGTCGTCGCCGGCCACGGCAACAATGGAAAAGACAAGGGCGAAGGGGCCGTCTACAAAAACGCCATCGGCACCTACCTGCACGGACCGGTGCTGCCCAAAAACCCGGCGCTGGCCGATTGGCTGATTGCCCGCGCCCTCGAACGGCGCTACGGTGACGGCAGCCTGACGCCCCTGGCCGATACGTGGGAACGAAAGGCCCACGGCTCGGTAGCCCGCCGCTTTGCCTCCCGTTAAGGCCACTGTCCCGCCGCACGCCGCATCAGGGCGCAGTGGAGCAGATCCGTCTCGCTGGCGATAAAGCCGTCACAACCGGCCGTCTCGATCAATGTTTCCAACGCCAACAGCCCTGCCGGGATGATGTCGGCCCGTTCGGGCTGAAGTCCCGGCATCTGCCGGCGCGCCTCCAGGTCAAGGGCGCGCAGCCTTGCGCCTATGTCGCGCAACCGGGCCAGCGGCAGATAAAAGCCATGGACCTTTTCCGGGGCATAGGCGGGCAGTTCCTGGGCGATAGCCGCCGCCGTCGTCGCCGTCCCCCCCACGCCGATGAGGAGGGGATTGCCGCCCTCGTCGCGCAACCGTCGGATCGCCTCGGCGGCCGGCGTCCAGAGCCGGGCCACCTCCGCCTTTCCCCAGCCGTTTTCCGTCAGCCGAACAGCGCCGAGCGGAAAACTCCGCCGCCACCAGCCGCCGTGGCGAAAGACCACTTCGCCGCTACCGCCGCCGATGTCGACAACGACAGGAATCCGTCCCTCGCTCAGACTCGACGACAGGCCGCCGACGGCGCCTTCGTAACTGAGATGCCCCTCCTCCTCTCCGGAGAGGACGGTCACAGAAAGGCCGAGCTCTTCAAAGACGCGCCGACAAAAGGCGACGCCGTTGCCCGCCTCACGGACAGCGCTCGTAGCAAAGGCCGCCACCCTACCTGTATCCACACCGAATGAAGCCATCGCAGCCAGCCCGGCAGCGAGCACATCCAGTGTGCGCTGAACCGACTCAGGATGCAGGTCGCCGGTGCGTTCCACCTCGCGGCCGAGCCGCGTCGTATCGAGGCGACGCCACAAGGTCTGCATGCCCTCCTCCGCCACCTCGGCGGCGAGAAAACGCACCGAGTTAGAACCGATGTCGATGGCGCCCCAGCGATTGTCCTTCACCGTCATGTCACTCACCTCCCCCCATAGGAAAAGCATTTCCGCCGCTCGAGGACGGAAATGCTTTTTTAATCGCGAATCTCCTGGGCATGTTGGGTGTCCTTCTTCAAGGCGTTGCCGGGGCGGGTCCGCACCACCATCATCTCGCCCGGTTTTACCAAGCCCAACTGCTGACGGGCCACCTGCTCCACATAGGCGTCCGAGGCGAGCCATTCCTTCTCTTTCTCCAACTGCCGTCGCTCGGCGCGCACCTGTTCCAGTTCCGCCGACAACCTGTCCGACTCCCGAGCCAACTGGCGCTGTTGCAGAAAGGGCGGGAGCGCCGCCAATGCGAAAGCGACGATGACTGCCGCAACCATCGCCCACTTCATACCCATACCGCTCCCCTTGCGAGGACGCCGTAGCGGCTGCCGTTGTTGCTGCGGCGGCAACTGCAGCCGCCGCTGTTGCTGTGTCTCTGCCGGATGCGCCAAGGGCCTCACCCCTGTCCGAATGCTTCTTGCAATAGTGGGGCTTTCGGCGCGCCGCCCTGAAAATCCTTCCTCACCACAGCGGGAATGAGGAAACTTTTTCCCTTCGTTTATGCCGCAGGAGGCGGGCCCGGCGGACGGCGCAACAAGGCCTGCAGGCGCCCGATCAGCCGCTGCCAGGTGCCTCCCGTCCTTTGCCCCAGCCAGCGCCGGGCACCTGCGCTTTTTAGCCCCAAAAACCGCTTAAAACGGCCGGTGAGACGGACCAAGCGGGCGCGCCAACGACCTATGGCCTTGCAGGACGGCGTCCATAAGCGGCGATAGACCCAGCGCATCCCCCGTCCTCCCGTCAGGTAGATCCAGCGCAGCGCCTGCCGCCCGGCGCGATACAGAAAGATAAAGGGGAACGTCACCAGGTACCCCAGCGTCTGCAACAGGTGCAGGATCAGTTCCAGCATGCCTTCCCAAAAGGCCCGGACCTCCTCGGTCATGAACCGGTAGTACAGGCCCAGTCCGCAGGCCAATCCCAGGAAAAGATACAGGCGAACCTCCCCCCAGTGACCCCAGAGCAGGAGGAAAAAGAAAAGCCCCGCGCCGATCATCCACATGAACACATCGGCGACGGCGACCCACCACCTTCGCCGACCCACCCCTACTATCGTCCGGTACAGGTCGAAGGCCGTCCCCAGGACCAATCCGCCTACAGCCGACAAGACAAACCCGTAGACCTGCTGGGCCAGCGGCGTCACGGTCATCCCCCCTCGTAACCCCTTCGGTTACCGCAGCAGGCGCTCCAGCAGATTCTTGCCCTTCTGCTTCAAGTTCTGGGGAGAATGCTCCTCTACATATTGGACAGCATCGATCCGCCCCTCGACAGATAGGACTTTATCATCCAGGTTCAACTGGGTGATCTGCAATCCCTCTCCGCGCAACAACAGGGGGCCGCGCACCGTCACCATGTAGATCTCGACTTCATCGAAGGCGCCCACCTGGGTGACCCCTCGAATGGTGATGCTCTTCCGGTCTGTGACCGCAAAACCGTGAGCTTTATCGCCATGAACATCCATTGGAAGTTCCTCCCTCTTCAAAAAATAAATACGCCTCCCCAACATGGTTATGTGGGCAGGCGTATGATCTAGAACGGGAGTAAAGGCAAGCGCTTTGTCAATCAAGGGCAAGGGACTCCTCTCGGAGGACCCGGTAAAGGTCTCTCGCCTCATCGACCCGCGCGTTCTCTTTTACGTCGGTGATCTCCACCTCAATGCGTTTTTGGGGAAACTGCAAGGTCAGCCGGTCCCCCGGTTGCACCTCCGTTCCCGCTTTGGCCGGTCGGCCATTGACGGTGACACGACCGCCGTCACAGACCTCTTTGGCCAGGGTGCGCCGTTTGATGATGCGGGACACCTTCAAAAATTTGTCGAGACGCAAAAAAATCCCCCCACAACGAAAATCAGGTTCCCCAGGGAAACCTGACCTCAACGCCGATGATGTATCCGGAAAAACTATGCCTCCATAGCGTCCCGCAACGATTTGCCCGCCTTGAAGGTCGGCGTTTTCGACGCCTTTATGATGATGGTTTCGCCCGTTTGGGGGTTACGGCCTTCCCGCGCTGTCCGCTCGCGAACTTTGAAAGTCCCAAAACCAAGCAACTGGACCGTATCTCCCGCCTTTAACGCCTCTTGCACGACGGCGAAAAAGGCATTGACGGCTTTTTTCGCATCCTCCTCGGTTAGTTGGGCCTTTTCAGCGACCGCACTCACCAATTCGGCCTTGTTCACCGTTACCCCTCCTCATATTGATCGCTGTAAGGTTATTCGCTACATACCCATCTTTTCCTTCCGGCTCGTTATTATTTTCGACTATTTAAGCCAAAATATTCCTAACGGAGCCATTCCGCCCCCTTCGGTTGATCACGTCTGCCCTTCCCGTGCCTTCGCTTCTTCCCAGTAGACATCCAATTCTTCAATGGCGCAACGGGCCATCTCCCGGCCGTCGCGACGGCAGCACTCTTCCACATGGCGGAAGCGACGGATGAACCTGTCTACTGCCCGTTGGAGCGCCTCCTCAGGGTTGATCTGCAAAAAGCGGCCCACGTTGACAACAGCGAAAAGCAGATCGCCCAGTTCGTCGCGAAGGCGGACGATATCCCGCGCTCTACTTCCGGCCGAATGGAAACCGCCGTCCAACCTGCCATATCCGGCGGCCTCCAACAATTCTTCCCACTCTTCCTGCACCTTGGCCAGCGGTCCCTGCTCATCGGGCCAGTCAAAGCCGAACCGGGCTGCCTTCTTCTGCACCTTCTCGGCCCGCAACAGCGACGGCATGGCCGTCGAAACCCGGTCGATCCCAGAAGGGCTTCGCGACGGCTTGTCCCCTTTCTCTTTAGCCTTGATGGCCTCCCAGTTGACCAAAACTTCCCCGACGTCAGCCACCTTCGTATCGGCGAAGACATGGGGGTGGCGGCGGACCATCTTCTCGGTGATCGTCTCCACGATCTCACTGATCCGGAAGCGGCCTTCCCCTTCAGCGATCAGGCCGTGAAATACGACCTGCAGAAGCACGTCGCCCAATTCCTCTTTTAACTTGCCGTCGTCGCCAAGATCGATGGCCTCCAGCACCTCGTAGGCTTCTTCCAGGAGATAGGGCTTCAAGCTTTGATGGCTCTGCTCGCGGTCCCAGGGACAGCCGCCGGGAGCCAGCAGCCGCGCCATCACCTTGACAAGCGGGTCGAGGGCATAGTCGGCTCGCCCGTCCGCCGGCGGCCCTGAGATCGCTGCTGACCGCTTCTTCAAATCCTCTGACGCCTCAACAGGCCGGTTCGCGTCCACTGCCGACAAGGGCGGCACATAGACGCTGGTGAGGTGATCGACCCAGTCCAGGCGATCCAGTTCGTAGAGAGGGATCACGGCGATCCGCTCTTCCCCGGCGACCCCCGCCGCCCTGATGACCGTCACCGGATGTTCATCGCCGTAACGCTCCATCAAGGTCAGCTTCACATCAGAGGCGATCCGCCGCCCATAGACCTGGGTGATCACCGTTGCCCGCCGTCCACCCAGGTCCTCCGGCGCCAGATCCAGTCCGTCCAGCACCGTCAGTCCTCGCGCCGGGTCAAAACCCACAGCCGTGTAGAGGGCCTCCAGAAAACTGACGCCCGGGATCACCTCGACAGACCAGTTGCGGCGGCGAGCCTCATCGAGCAGCAGGGCGACAGCCTTTTCGCCGACCCGGGGGTGGCCCGGGACGGCGAAGGTGATCGGACCCGCTTCAGCCGATTCGATCAACCGGCGGGCGATCTCACGATAGAGGCCGTCAAAGGATTCGGCGGACTCATAGAGGGGATCAAAGGTCTCAAAGACAAGACCTGCTTCCTTGAGGAAAGGAACGGTCGGATGAATGGCTGTGCGCAAAAAAAGCCGGTCGGCCCGGCAAAGCGCCTCCCATCCTGCACGCGTCAGCTGTCCCGGATCGCCTGCGCCAAGGCCGACAACGGTGATCAGCGGTCCCCTTGATTCGTTGACAGGTATATTCTGACTCATGTTCTCTGCACACATATCCTCTTTATTCCCACCTTGAAAGCTTTTGCTAGGCGCCCCAAAAACGGCGATGCCAGGCGGCCAAAGGGGGGCCGACGCGCGGCAAGAGAGCCAGGTCCCGTTCCTGGATGCCGCCGATGGCGAGCATCGTCAGAACGTAGACGATCCCCGCAGTCGCTACCGAAAGGGCAAGGCCGATCCAGCCGCCGGCCACAGATGTCAGATAAGGCGCGCCAGAAATGGCATAACCCGCCATCATTGTAGCAGCGAGGGCTGGTTTCAGCAAGGCGGCGCCCCAGGGGAAAGAAAAACCGCCGCGCCAGCCGATATAAGCGAGCACCAGCAAGGCCGAGAGCAGGAAGGCCCCGTTAGAACCTGCCGCCGCGCCGATCAGCCCCCAACGGGGCAACAGGATGAGATTGCAGACCACCTTCAAGGCAGCCCCCAGGGCGAGGGCAAACACAGGAAAGGCGGTTCGTCCCATCCCCTGCAGGCCCGCCGAGGCCACCTGGTAAAAAGCCGTCGGAATGATCGATGGCGCCAGCCAAAGCAGCGGCTCCGCCGCGCCGGGCGCCTGAAAAAGCCCTTCACAGATCGGCGCGGCCAAAGCGGCTAGACCGAAGGCAGCCGGCCAGGCGAGCATGCTCGACAGGCGCATGGCCGACCGGTACCGTTCGATCGCGGCGAGGCTGTTGCCCCCCTTCCAGGCGCTGGCGATAGCCGGAACCAGGCTGGCGCTCACGGCGCCGGTGACGATAATCGGAAAACCGACCAGCGCCGCCGCCATCCCGGAAAACTCACCGAAGAGCGCCGCCGCCTGGTGAGCCGAAAAACCGGCGGCCTGCAAACCCCGGGGAATCAGCGCCGCATCGACCGTCTGCATCAGAGGGATCACCAGTCCGCCGATGGAGATGGGGAGAGATAAGACGAGCAGAGACTTCCACATGGCCAGCAGGTCCGCGCCGCCCCGAAGAGCCCCGCGCAAGGCGCCCGCCAAAGGCGCACCGGCCATACCGCTCGGAAAAGCGCGGCCAAGACGGAAAGGGTCCGCCGATCCGGTCCAGGCAACTGCCGCTTCCGCCTGCCCCGCACTGTAAGGCCCGCTCCGGCGCCAGGCGTAAAAAAAAAGCCACAGCACGGCGAGGCCCGCCATTCCGCCGGCTACCGCGCCGGATGTCGCCCCGGCAGCGCCTATATCGACACCGTAGCGGACCAAAATACCGCTGACGGCGAGGATGATCCCGACCCGGACGATCTGTTCCACCACCTGAGAGAGGGCCGTCGGCGCCATCTGCTGATAACCCTGGAAAAAGCCGCGATAGGCCGCCATCAGCGCCGTCAGCAGCACCGCCGGCGCGATCGCCCAGAGGGAATAGAGGGTCCGGTCGTCTCTCAGCACGACGCGAGCGATCGTCTCCGCATAGGCGAGCAACAGCAATGTGGCTCCACAGCCCAAGGTGAGCAGGAGCCAGAAAGAGGCGAGAAAAAACCGATAGGCGCCGGGATGGTCCCCTCGGGTGGCCCGTTCCGCCACCAGGACCGAGATAGCGACGGGCAGACCGGCTGTGGCCAAGCTCAAAGCCACCGTATAGACGGGATAGACCATCTGATACAACCCGACGCCTTCCGAACCGAGGATCCGGGCCAGGGGAATGCGGTAAAAGGCCCCCAAAAACTTGCTGACGATCCCGGCGCCCGTCAGCCAGAGGGCACCGGTCAGCAGACGTTGTCCGCCGGAAGTCCACCACGACGTCATGGCGCCACCCTCCAAGCGCAACAAAGCATAACCGAACGGTTATGCTTTGGTAGTGTCATTGTTCCATCTGTTTGGCGAGGAAACCGGCAGCCGTTTCGGCCAGTTTGATCTCCATGTCGCCCATCTTGACATTGGGATCCTTCGATGCCAGAATAACGGCGCCGATGGGGTCTCCCTCGGCTATGATCGGCGCTATAACTTCAGCAGAAAACTTACAATCGACATCCTCTTCCGTCGACGGGCAACCCTTGCAATGACTGTGTTCGCCCGGTTTCTGAATCAAAATGGCCTTCCGCTCTTCCATCACCCGTTCGACAGCGGGGCCGATCGGTTTGCCCAAAAACTCTTTCTTCGGGGCTCCTGCTACGGCGATGATATTATCCCGGTCAGCGATACAGGCGATATGGCCTGTGGCCTCGCTCAAGGAGTCCGCATATTCCTTTGCAAAGTCCCCTAATTCGCCGATAGGCGAATATTTTTTCAGGATGACCTCCCCTTCGCGATCCACAAAGATCTCGAGGGGATCTCCCTCCCGAATGCGCAGCGTCCTCCGGATCTCCTTCGGGATCACCACGCGCCCGAGATCATCGATTCGCCGTACGATGCCCGTTGCTTTCATCCCTTCACCATCCCTCCTTTGCGGGCCCTGACTTCGGGGTTCCGGTTCAGTGATAGTATATATCCGACAAGAAAGGGTTATTCATTTTTTTCCATTCATTGAAAGGCAATCCCCGAACCGTCAGACGGTTCGGGGATTGCAGCTGAAGGCCTATTTTCCCGGCTGGGCGTTGCCTGCGGGGTCTTGGGTAGAGCCTTGCGGGGCTTGCTGGGCAGGCGGTTGCGCCGCTGGCGCCTCCGGCAGCTTGCGCTCGATCTTGGCCTGGGCCTTCACATCGGCGAACCACGATTCAAAGCGCTCCTGTTTCCGGTCAGCGCCCAGATCGACGCGGATCTGGTCCTTCACCTCGTCAAAACGCTGCTGGCGCGCTTCTTTGATGTCTTCCACGCGGATCACATGATAGCCAAAATTGCTCTTGACCGGCGTGCGCGACGTTTCACCTTTTTTCATAGAGAAGGCGGCGTCGGAAAACTCCTTGACCATGTCCTCCGCTTGAAAGTAGCCCAGGTCGCCCTTGTTCTGCGCAGCCGTGGAATCTGTCGATTTTTGGACGGCCAACTGAGCGAAGTCAGCGCCCCGCTCCAACTCAGCGATGATGGCTTTGGCCTCTTCCTCTGTCTTCAGAAGGATATGGGACGCCTTCACCTGCCGGTTTTGCTTGAATTTATCAGGGTTGTCCCGGTAGTACTTTTCCACATCAGCGTCAGAGATCTGAATATCGGACGTAACCGCGTCATAGAGCCCGTTGAAGATCAACCGGGTGCGGATAATGCCGCTCAGTTCATCCTCTGTCAGTCGGTACCGTTTCAGGGCCTCCTGGAATTCGGCGTCAGAAGGGAATTGCTGTTTCTCCTTCGCCAGTTCCGCCGCTACCTGCCCATCGGACACCTCGATATTTCGCTTCTTCGCTTCTTGCGTAAAGAGCATTTCGTCGATCATGTGCTCCAATTCCTGCCGTTCCAGGTTGGCCATGAGTTCCTTGGAATCGGCGCCGCCGGAGCGAGAGAGCTCCTCTTTGTAGCGGTTGATGCGCTTATCCAGATCAGACCGGGAGATCGTCTCTCCATTCACCGAGGCCACCACATTGCCGCCGCTGCTGCATCCGGCAGCCGACAACAGCGCAGCGCCCATGAGGAGAAGGGCAATCGTTTTCATTATTTTATTCAAAATTTCACGGCCTCCTCGTCTCGTATAGGCCGATTATACCACCGGCTCTCCCCCCGGGCAAGCCGAAGGGCGACCCGATCTTTTCCAGGGACGCCTTGCCTACTTGCGCCCCACAGGCGGCCATTTGGCGGTCTGTGCGCCGGCGCTCCGAGGGGCTGTGCCAGCGCCGAAAGCAGCGCTGGCGCTGGCTCTCGCGCCAGCGTTTTCGCCGGCGCTTTTCCCGTAGGCTGCCGCTTTGCCATCGACCGTGCGCTTGTCGACCGAAAGGCCTCGCCCAGCGGCTGCCCCGTTCCCTTCCTCCCCACCCTGGCCACAGCCGGCGATGATGGCCAGCGAATGTTCGAGCAACCGAAGCAGTTCCCGCGGTTTGACACGGCCCGGCTTGATCCGGATCTCAAAGCCGCCGGTGGCCGAAAAATTGACCTTGCGGCCAAGGTGCTGCACAAGAGCGGAAACGGCCTTGGCCTCCACCTTGGCATGGGGAAAGAAGCGGATGCGCAGTTCCTCTTTTTCCTGCTGCACCGCCGAGACACCGGCCTGCTGGCCGTATGCCTTGATCCGGCTCAAACTGACCAGGTTTTCCACCGGTTCGGGAGGATCGCCGAAGCGGTCCTCCATCTCCTCCTCCAGCGCCTCCACCTGGTCCACCGTGCGCGCCGCCAAAAGCCGCTTATAGAACTGGACCTTAGACAACGAATCGGCCATGTAACCGTCAGGGATGAAGGCGTCGACGCGGATATCCACGAAGGTCTCCGGCGCCTCTTCCGGCTTGGCGCCCTTCAACTCCTGGATCGCTTCCTCTAAGAGACGGCAATAGAGGTCGAAGCCGACTGAGGCCATCTGGCCGTGCTGCTCGGGACCGAGCAGGTTGCCGACGCCGCGGATCTCCAGGTCGCGCATGGCGATCTTAAAGCCGGAACCGAGTTCGGTGAACTCCCGGATGGCATGGAGGCGCTTCTCTGCCACCTCGGTGAGCACCTTGTCCTTGCGGTAGGTAAAAAAGGCGTAGGCCAGCCGGTTGGAGCGACCGACGCGACCGCGCAGCTGGTACAATTGCGAGAGGCCCATCAAATCGGCGCCGTCGACGATGAGCGTGTTCACATTCGGGATGTCGAGGCCAGTTTCAATGATGGTGGTGCAGACGAGGATGTCGTACTCGCCTTCCAAGAAATCGAGCATCACCTGTTCCAACTGATCCTCGCGCATCTTGCCGTGGCCGACGACGATGCGGGCATCGGGGACGAGCGCACCCAGGTCACGGGCGATGCGATCCAGGTCCTCGATCCGGTTGCGCACATAGTAGACCTGTCCGCCTCGGTTCAGTTCACGGCGGACAGCCTCGCGGATCAACTCAGGGTTATACTCGACCACGTAGGTCTGGACGGGGTAGCGGTCCTCCGGCGGCGTCTCGATGATCGACATGTCCCTGAGCCCCACCAAGGACATGTGCAGGGTCCGCGGGATCGGCGTCGCCGACAGGGTGAGCACATCGACGTTTTCCTTCAGGTGCTTGATCTTCTCCTTATGGGCTACGCCAAAGCGCTGCTCTTCATCGATGATCAGCAGACCCAGGTCCTTGAAGGACACGTCGTTAGAGACGAGACGGTGGGTGCCGATGACGATATCCACCTCGCCCGATTTGAGCCCCTCCAGGGAGGCCTTTTGTTCCTTGGGCGAGCGAAAGCGGGAGAGCACATCGACCCGGACGGGATAGCCGCTGAAACGCTCCCGGAAGGTGTTATAGTGTTGCTGAGCCAGGATTGTCGTCGGCACCAGAATCGCCACCTGCTTGCCATCCTGGACGGCCTTAAAAGCGGCCCGGATGGCCACCTCCGTCTTGCCGTAGCCCACATCGCCGCAGAGCAGGCGGTCCATGGCCTTCGCCTTTTCCATATCTGTCTTGACCTCGGCGATGGAACGGGCCTGATCGGGCGTCTCCTCGTAGGGGAAAGCTTCCTCAAACTCCTTCTGCCAGGGCGTGTCGGCCGAATAGGCGTAGCCGGGCTTGCTCTCCCGGGCGGCGTAAAGCTTGAGCAGATCGCCGGCCAGCTCGCGGACTGAATCCTTGACCTTCTGCTTGACCTTGTGCCACTCATTGCCGCCGAGCCGGTAGAGCTTAGGGGCCACCCCTTCGGCGCCGACATACTTCTGAATCAGGTGCACCTGGTCAGTGGGCACATAGAGGCGGTCCTCTCCGGCGTAGCGAATCACCAGATAATCCTTGTGGACGCCGCCCACTTCAAGCTTTTCTACGCCCATATATCGCCCGATGCCGTGGTTGACGTGCACCACATAATCGCCCAGGGCCAGGTCGACGAAGCTGTCGATCCTCTGGCCTTCCCGGGCCGACTTGCGAGGCTTGCGCGGCCGTTTCTCGCGGCCGAAGATCTCCAAATCGGTGATCAGGACCAGCCGGGCCTGCACCAGTTCGAAGCCGGCCTCCAACTGGCCCACGCCGACGGCGACTGTCCCGGGATGCAGCTCTGCATCAATGCCGGGGACGGGCTGCGCCTCGACACCGTAATCGCGCAAGGCGTCACAGATGCGGTCGCGCCGCACCGTCGAGGCGGCCAGGATCAAGACGGCCATCCGGCGTTTTTTATAGTTTTTCAACTCCTCGGCCAGCATGTCGAGCTTGCCGAGAAAGGGATGCATGTTCTTGGCGTTGAATTGGATCGTGTCCTCGACGGTGACCCGCTCGATCTTTTTGGCCAACAGGGCCAGGTGGATCACCCTATGACCGGCCAGTTCCTCGACGAGGTCGTTGTAGTGCCTATAGACGTTGCGCTGCGCCGGCAGGACGCTGCCCGCTTCGAGCAGGTGGACAAAGGTCTCTGAGATCTCCTGTTCCTTGGCTTCAGCCGACTCTTTCAGGCGTGTCGGCTCGTCCCAAAAGACGATCGTCTCCGGATGCAGGTAGCTGAAGAGGGAGACCTGATCGGGGTAAAAAAAGTTCTGAAACTGCTCCAACCCTTCCACCCAGATGCCCTCGTCCAGTTGCTCCAGATAGCTGTCAATCTTCGCCTGCAGCCGCGCCGCCGCCTCCTGGCAACCTGATTGGAGCAGTCGCTCCCGCGCGGTCGCCGCTTCCTTCTCCAGTTCCCGCCGGCCTTGGGCCAAGGTCTCCGCCGCCAGCAGCATCTCCCGCGCCGGACCTGCGGCGTAGCGGTCCTGTTTCTCCTTCGAACGCTGCGTCTCTACATCAAAGAGGCGGATGGAGTCGATCTCGTCATCGAAAAACTCGATGCGCGCCGGCAGGCTCCGGGTGAGGGGGTACACGTCCAGGATCCCCCCGCGGAGGGAGTATTGGCCTGGCGCCTCCACCATCGGCGTCCGCTGGTAACCAAGATAGTGAAGCCGCTCCTGGATATGGCTCAGTTCCATCCGGCAGCCGACGATGAATTCTAGATCCGCCTCAGCCATCACCGCCGGGGGAACAAGTTTCTTCATCAGGGCGTCGATCGTCGTCACTACCGTCACCGGCTCGCGGCGGGCCAGGCGGGACAGCACATCGAGGCGCTGGGCCAACAGCTCGTGACTGGAGGTGAGCACCTCGTAGGGCATCACCTCCGTGGCTGGGAACGATAGAACCTCCTCGTCCGGCAACAGCACCTGCAGGTCCTCGGCAATCCGGCGAGCTTGCTGAATCGAATGGGTGACGACGCACAAAGGATGGCCCAAACGGCGGGCCATGGTGGCCATCAGCGCCGTGCGCTGGCTGGCGGACAAGCCAAAAACGGCCTGCTGGCGCCTCCCCCGCTTCCAGTTTGACCATAAGTGCTGAAACTCCGTTGTCTGCGCGATATATTCAAAAAGGTTGCCGCTAAGGGCCTTTTCGGCCATGGTCTCTACTCCTCTCGTCTCCTCCAGGCCGATTTTTGGGCAGAAAAAAAGACTCCCCCCGTCTCCCCGACCCAGGGGGGGAACGGCCGAATTCGTTCTCATTATATTGTTGCCCCTGCGACGGGGTCAAGAAAAGCCTGTTTCAAGAAAAATGGTAATCGGTTACAATGAAATACAGACAACACCGAGGAGGTGCCTCCCGATGTCCCTCGACGCGGAAACATACAAGGGTCTGCTGGAAGAAACCCACAAGTTGCTGGAAAAGCTGGAGGCCCACGACCGTCCCGGTCTTTTACACACCCAGGACGTGGCCAAGGTCGTTCGCGGTTTCCTGGCCCATCTCGGCATCACCGGCGAACAGGCGCAACCGATCATCCTGGCCGCGCTCCTTCACGATATCGGCAAGCTCCGCGTCGCCTCCGACATCCTGCAGAAATCGCACGGCATCGACCCCATCGAGCAGATCCTCATCCAGGTGCACAGCGCTCACGGCGAGTCGATCGTCCGCGAGACTGGTCTCTTCCCCCCTGAGGTGGCCAAGATGATCGGCCAGCACCATGAGCATTTCGACGGTTCCGGCTACCCCAGCGGGCTCAAAGGTGAGGAGATCCTCTACGGCGCCCGGATCATCGGAATCTGTGACACCTTCGCCATGGCCCAGGAGGACAGAGTCACCCAGAAGGGGCGTACCCGGATCGAGGCGATCGATTATCTGAGAAAGCGCCAACAATGGTTTGACCCCGCCGTTTTCAGCGCATTTATGGCCTACGCCGCAGGACTTACAGGTTCCGGCTGAAGGCCATGAACAGCGCCGTGCGGCGACCGGCAGCACACCTTTTTATCCGAAGGAGATCCGCCATGAGCCTTGCCGGACGGGATATCATCCTCTCGGCCCGCGTCGGTGCCCACAACTACAACCTCGATGACGCCGACTCTGACGAGGATTGGAAGCACCTTGTCCTGCCCAATTTTGATGACCTCTATCTCAAGCGGGCCTTCGCGGCGGCGAAAACGTCACCCGCCTGCGACTACACCGCCCACGACCTGCGCCGGTTCGCCGAGTTGGTGAGAAAAGGCAACCCCTATTTCCTGGAGGTCCTGTTCAGCCGCCAATGGCGCATCCACGACCGCCACAAGGCATTCGGCCAGGCGCTCCTGGACCGCCGCGACGGCCTGGCGGCGATGAACCGGGCGGGGCTCTACCGGAACTGCCTGGGAACGGCGAAAGAAAAAATGCGCACCCTGCGCAAGGGCACGGAAAAGACGCTTCCGCTGGTGCGACGCTACGGCTATGACACAAAAGAGGCGTTACACGCCTTCCGGCTCCTCGATCTGCTCGCGCGCTACGCCGACTCCGGCTGGGATTTCGGCGCCGCCCTATGGTACGACGGTCCGTCACGCCAACAGATGCTGGCCATCAAGAAAGGCAGCGTCGACAACAACCGGATCGACGCAGTGCTGACGGAAAAAATCAAGGAAGCCGAAGGGCTGGCTTCCTGCTACCACGGCGCCCCCTTTGACGCCGAACTCGCCGCCTGGTTGGAGACGGCTGTCCGCCACGAGGTCCGCCTGGCCTTGGCAGAAGAACTGCGCGCCCTTGGTGAATCGGTTTTATCCAAGCAGTAGGGCTCGCTCTGCCTGTGGTCATGTCTTGGAGAAAGCGCCTTTCTCCTTGTTTTCGCCGGCGTTGAACCGGTTCATCACCTCGATGATGCCCTTGTCCACCCAGAGGGCAGCCGCCTCCCTACCCTGGTCGAGCATCGCCCGGACCGTCTCTTGCTCCTCCTCAGTGAAGCTCTCCAGCACGTGAGCGGCGGCGAGACGGCGATCGGCTGGACGACCGATGCCCATCTTCAGCCGGGGAAAGGCCTCCGTTCCCAGCAGGCCGATGATCGACTTCATCCCGTTATGTCCGCCGCTGCCGCCCTTAGCCCGGGCACGCAGCCTGCCGAGCTTCAAATCCATGTCGTCATAGATCACCAGGATGTCCTCCGGCAGCAGTTTATAGAAAACAGCCAAAGCCGCAACCGATTGGCCGCTCAGATTCATATAAGTCTGCGGTTTGAGCAGGAGCACCTTCTCCCCCTCTACACGCGCCTCGCTGCAGAGGCCTTGAAACCTGTCCCGGAATCCCTCGGCGCCCCACGCCTCGGCCAACCGGTCCACGACCATAAAGCCGATGTTGTGGCGCGTCCGCGCATACTGCAGGCCGGGGTTGCCCAAGCCGACAATCGCCTTCACCTGTCCATCTCCCCTTTCCCTCCTATTCTTCGCGGCAGCGGGGGAGTATCCCTTTTTCGAGCCCTTCTTGGCTGTATCCACTACGCTTTGCAAGAGAAGAAGCCACCTGTCCATGTCAGGTGGCTTCTTCTCGTGGTTATTCCTCGGCCTTTTCCCCATCGCCATTAGCCTTCCCGTTGCCGTTAGCCTTCCCGTTGCTGTTGGCCTTCCCGTTGGCTCCCTTGTCGCCGTTCTCCTCCAGCACAGGCGCCGACTCAGCCGGCTCCAGCACAGCCCGGGGAACGATGATGGAGAGGATGACCTGGTCCGGCTCAGAGATGATCGCGATCCCCGCCGGCGAGGTGATATCGGCGACGGTCATCTTGTCATGCAACTCCAGATGGGAGATATCGATGTCAAAGCGGGGCGGCAGCTTCCCCGGCAACCCTTCCACCTCGACGGTGCGCAGGCCGTGCTGGATGATGCCGCCGGCCTTGACGCCGGCCGGGGTTCCCACGAGATGGATGGGGATTTCGGCGTGAACCGGCTTGTTCCAGTCCACCAGTTGGAAGTCGACATGGTTGGGCATCCGGCCGACCGGGTCACGCTGCATCTCCTTCAGCATCACCTTGTGCCGGTCATCGCTCCCCTCCACCTGCAGGTCGAGGATGGCGCTGGCGCTGCCCATCGCCTTCAATAGGCCGGACAGTTCCTTGGCGTTGACGGAGATGAGCATGTCCGGCTTGTCCTTGCCGTATACCACAGCAGGCAGCAACCCGCGCTTGCGCAGTTCTTTGATGTACCCCCGCGACCCCTTCTCCCGCCGGATCGCGCGCAGTTCTCCCGATAGCATATGTGGCCCTCCCGATTCCTGATTTCAAAATGCTTCCATCTAAAGTATGACCAGGAGACCGGCATACCATCCGCGCCAGTCATGTCCTTGCCGAGACAAGCATAGATTGAAGCAGAGGAATCTATGAAAAAAAGGAGGCCCCCACCGCATGCTTGCCAGCAAGAGCTTGCTGACCCGGCCCATCGTCAGCCTTGACGAGGGCCAGAAACTGGGGACTGTTCGCGGATTGGTCGTCGACCCCGAGGCCTTGGAAGTGGTCGCATTGCAGGTGGACCAGAAGGGCCTCTTTCGCGAACAGAAGATCATCCCCTATACGAAGGTGCATTCCATCGGCGACGACGCCATCGTCATCGACCGCTCCAGCCAAGTCCAGCGGGCCACCAACCTGCCCCACCTGTTCGAACTGATCAAATCGAAAACGGTGATCATCGGCAGCAAGGTGCTCACCACCCTGGGCCAAAAGATCGGGGTGGTTGTCGAGTACTACTTTGATCACCGCACCGGCAAACTGCTGACCATCGAGATCCGGGGCCACTTCGGCGAAGGCTGGTTCAACAGCCGGGCGCTCCTGCCGGCGACGGCCATCCGCACCATCAGCCCAGCCATGGTCCTCGTCTATGAGGATGCCCTCGATCAGTTGACCCCTGTGGAAAGCGCCTTTGAGGGCACTGTCAAAAAAGTGAGCGAACAGACGGAGCGCTTCTGGACCTCGACGGTCAGCCTGAGCAAGGAGTGGGGCAGCGCCATCGGGCGGGCCATCGGCCTTGATGCCCGAAAAAAGGGACCAGGCGACGATGACGATCTGAATCCCTGGAAGGCCCCCGAGTACGCCGGGGGCTCCTCGTCGCCCCCCGCCGCCCCGGCTGCTTCGTCTGCCCCCGCTACATCAACGACAGCCACAGCGCTGACCACAACAGCGCAGGCCGAACAGGCCTCGAAAAAGGTCGCCTCCCCGCCACCGGATGGGCCAGCACAGTGGGCAACTGCCGATTTCTCCCCAATGGCAGGCCCTCTTCCGGCTGTTTCCTCAGCGGCGCTTGAGGCTCCGGCAACGATCGTCCTACAGCCGACTCCCGAGGCGACAACTGCCGCTTTGCCAACGCCTGCTGCCGTCGCTATTGTCGAGGCCCCACCGTCGCTCACCTCTCCGGCCCATGATCTGTCATGCGATTCACCGGCAGCCCGGGAAGCGGCCGCCACCTCCGACTGTGCGATGCCCCCGGCGCTTACCCCGGAAGCCGGGCCGGCGTCGTCCTCGCCGGCCGAGGGGGAAACGAAATAGGCCGGCGCCGGTAATGAAAAAAGGGGAAAGCGAGCGAACCGGGCTTCTTCCGGCTTCGCTCGCTTTTTCTCAGGCCTCTTCAATACCCCCAGTCAAATCAGCCTGGGGGCTCCGTAGCGATACAATACCCCTTGACTCAGTCAAACAACTTGCTCACCGACAGGTCCTCGTGGATGCGAATGATCGCCTCGCCGAGCAGCGGCGCCACAGAGAGAACGCGGATCTTATCGATCTGCTTTTCCGGCGGCAGGGGGATCGTGTTGGTCAGGATCATCTCTTTGATGGGCGAGTTCTGGATCCGCTCGATGGCCGGTCCCGACAGGACGCCATGGGTGGCGCAGGTGTAGACCTCGCGGGCGCCCCGCTCCAGGAGGGCCTTGGCGCCGTTGACGATGGTACCGGCCGTGTCGATGATGTCGTCGGTGATGACGACGGTCTTGCCTTCAATATCGCCGATGACGTTCATGACCTCGGAGACGTTCGGCTCAGGGCGGCGCTTGTCGATGATGGCCAGGGAGGCGCCGATCCGCTCAGCCAGGTCCCGCGCCCGGGTCACCCCGCCCAGGTCGGGCGAGACGACAACGATGTCTTGGAGCCCCTTGTTGAGGAAGTACTCGGCCAGGATGGGCACACCGGGCAGGTGGTCGACAGGGATGTCGAAGAAGCCCTGGATCTGGCCGGCATGGAGGTCCATTGTGACGACGCGGCGGGCGCCGGCGGCCGTCAGGATATTGGCCACCAGTTTCGCCGAAATCGGCGCCC
Organism: Heliomicrobium modesticaldum Ice1; assembly: GCF_000019165.1. GTDB lineage: Bacteria > Bacillota > Desulfitobacteriia > Heliobacteriales > Heliobacteriaceae > Heliomicrobium > Heliomicrobium modesticaldum. The sequence continues at coordinate 1,265,764 of NC_010337.2, read as the reverse complement.
GGGCACGCACCTTCCGGTCCTGCCGGGCGTACCCATAATAAGGTAGAACAGCGGTGATCCGCCGCGCTGAGGCGCGGCGCAAGGCGTCCACCATGATCAGCAGTTCCATGATGTTTTCATTGACAGGATAGCAGGTCGGCTGGACGACGAAGACATCGGCGCCGCGGACACTCTCATCGATCTCCATCTGAATCTCGCCGTCGCTGAAGCTCTTGACCTTCGCCGCGCCCACCTGGACCCCCAGGTACTCGGCAATCTCTTCCGCCAGCGCCGGGTTGGCGTTCCCCGTGAAGATTTTTAACTTTTTATTGAAAAAGGACATGGTGGCACCTCCTGATGGGTTTAGCCGTTTTCCGTGCTGTGCGCGTCACTGCGAGCCCTTGTGCTTCCGGCCGAGAAAGTTCTCCTTGATCTTCATGCGGGAACGTTCCACCGCCAACGCGCCGGCGGGGACGTCTTTGGTGATGGTCGATCCCGCCCCGATCAGCGCATGGGCGCCGACGGTGACCGGCGCCACCAGGTTGGTGTTGGAACCGATAAAAGCCCCGTCTTCGATGGCAGTGACATGTTTATGTTTTCCGTCATAGTTGCAGGTGATCGTGCCGGCGCCGATGTTGACGTCTTCGCCAACGGTGGCATCGCCCACGTAGCTGAGGTGGGGCACCTTGGAGCCCTTGCCGATGACCGACTTCTTGATCTCCACGAAGTCGCCCACCTTGACCGCCTCAGCCAGGCATGTCCCCGGGCGCAGATAGGCGAAGGGGCCGACGGCGCAGTCATCGCCGATCCGGCTGTCGAGCACGACGGAGTTCTGGATCACCACGTTCTCTCCGATCCGGCTGTCACATATCCGCGTCGCCGGACCTATCCGGCAGCCTTCGCCGATGACCGTCTCCCCTTCGATGATCGTCTGGGGATAAATGATAGTGTCGGCGCCGACGACCGCCTTGGTGTGGAAAAACACCGATGGGGGATCGATCAGGGTCACGCCGGCGTCCATCCATTTGCGGCGCAGCCGGTCCTGGAGGACCGCCTCGGCTTCAGCGAGCTGCACCCGCGAGTTGATCCCGAGGATCTCCCTTTCGTCCTGCAAGGTGTGAGCGACCACAAGGCCGCCCCGCTGGCGGAAGATGGCCAGCACATCAGTCAGGTAGTATTCACCCTGGGCGTTGGCCGGGGTGATCGCATCAAGGGCGGCGAAGAGGGCCGCCCGGTCAAAGCAGTAGGTGCCTGCGTTGATCTCCCGGATCGTTTTTTGCTTCTCGTCGGCGTCTTTTTCCTCGACGATGGCCGTCACATGGCCGGCATCATCCCGCAGAATCCGTCCGTACCCCTTCGGGTCGTCGATCACCGCCGTCAGCACGGTGCCCATGGCCCCCGACTGTTCGTGGGTCTCCCAGAGGGCCGACAGGGTGGCGCCGGTGAGCAGCGGCGTGTCGCCGCAAAGGACCATCACCGTCTCCACTTCCTCGGGTACCTCGGGCCGGGCCATCATGACCGCGTGACCGGTGCCCAACTGTTCCTGCTGCCAGGCATAGCACGCCCGATCCCCCAGGCGCTGCCGCACCGCTTCTCCGCCATGACCGATGACGACGATCGGCTGCGCAACACCGCAGTCGGTGAGGGCATCGAGGACATGACAAATCATCGGCTGGCCGGCAACCTCATGAAGCACTTTCGGCTGGCGGGATTTCATGCGGGTCCCTTTCCCCGCAGCCAGGACGACAGCCGTCCGCTTATGCATTGATTGCGCCTCCTGTTATGGCTTGCGTCTCTACCATTCCATGCTCTCACAAGAATATGCAAAAGCCGAAAGTCCCCGTCTACTATTCCACATCAAGGGGCCGTTTCCTTTCATGTCACTTAAAAATCTTGTCGACGAGGTGAACAAAGTGGACCTGCTCGTCCTTCACCCCAACCGGCTGTCGGCGCGGCGCCTGGCCGACGCGCTGGGCTGCAGGCATAGCCTTGACTGTCCAATCCCGCCGCCGCAGGGGCTGATCCGCTTCGGCACAGCCAAGGGAGTGGAGGGGAGCCGGTTCACCGTCAACCCTCGCGCCGCCATCATCGCCCTGCGCAACCCGGCGGCACTCTACCAGCTTCACCGGCTCCCTTACGGGGCGCGCAAAGGAGCCGGACGGACCTTGACGATCCATGTCGTCGACGGTCAGGTGATCGCCCTGTCGAGCAGCGACACCTTTTCCCGGTTAGAGCGACAAAAATGTACGGGCATGGCCCTGCGGGCGTTGTACCTGGCAGGGGCCGATTTCGGCGCCGTCAGCCTGGCTGTGCCTGTCCGCGGCACCCCCCGCGTGACCAAGGTGACGACGGCGCCGCTGCTCACGCCGGAGCTGGCTGCGGCCTACGCACGGGCGATCATACCACTGATCGAGAGGAAGCGTGGCGGATCGGAACAGCGGGAAATCACGGCGGATCCGGCGGCCGCAACAGGCGAGGCGTCCGTCACGGACGTCACGCTTGGCGCAGATCCGGAGTTCATGTTCAAGCACAGCCGTTCCGGCAGACTCGTCCCAGCCAACCGTTTTTTTCAGACAGATGGGCCTATCGGCTGTGACCGGCGCAAAGCCATCGCCGAGATCCGGCCAGCCCCGAAGACAGCGGCACGGGAGCTGACCCAGGCCATCGGCGCCCTGCTGGCCGGGGCGGCCGCAAAGGTGCGCAAAAAGCCGGTGCGCATGCTGGCTGGCGCCATGCCCTTATCTCAGTTTCCCATCGGCGGGCACATTCACTTCGGCGGTCTTCCGCTCACCTTCCCCATCCTGCGCGCCCTCGACAATTACCTGCTGATCCCGCTCTTTCTCATCGAACGAGGCGATGCAGCGATTCGGCGGCGCAAGTATTACGGCTATATCGGCGATGTGCGCCTCAAAGGACCGGACCGCTTTGAGTACCGCTCCCCCTCCAGTTGGCTCGTCTCACCGGCGATCACCCTGGCCACCTTAAGCCTGGCCAAGTTGATCGTCGAACAAGCCCTTCACCTGCCCCGCAACCTTTTTTCTGACGGTGAGGCCATTGAGGCCTTCTACGCCGGCGACAAGGAGTACTTCCGCCGCCGCGTCGCCGGGCTGCGCCAGGATCTGGAGTCACTCCCCGGTTATGAGGCGGTGGCCGGCGACATCCTGCCCTTATGGCGGATGATCGACGAAGGCCGAGAGTGGGACGATGAAGTGGACCTGCGCCAGGTCTGGCGGATCGAAACGTAAGGTTTGATCCGCCATCGGGATATCGTCCACACAAGCCACCCAACAGGGCATGCAAAAAAGAGATGCACTTGGCATCTCTTTTGCTTATGTGGCCACGCCTATCCGTTCAAGCAAAAACATTATGCAATCGCACTGGCAAGGGCCTCCTGATAGGCGTTCAGCACGGCAACGGAAATCTGTTCGCGCGCTTTCGCCGAGATCGGGTGGGCAATGTCGCGGTATTCCCCTTCCGGCGTCCGCCGGCTCGGCATTGCGACAAAGAGCCCTTTTTGTCCTTCAACCACTTTCACGTCATGGACGACAAAGGCGTTGTCGAAGGTGACGGAGACAATCGCTTTCATTTTACCTTCTAAATTCACTTTTCTAACGCGGACATCGGTGATCGTCATGCTCTCACCACCTTCCCTAGCACACCCACGATTATTCTCATACATTATTCGACCTCTGACAGTTAATACCTTCTGGTCATGGAAAACTTTTTTTAAGATTTTGTATCCCTTTTGTATAACATGGTTTCAAATTTTTTCACTGTTCTCCCCGATGTCATCGCTGCTAGACATCAGTGACGCCGAATCCCCGCTCGGCCAGTTGTGCCCTCAATTGCCCGATATGTTCCTGATCCCTCGTCTCTAAAGCGACGATCACCTCGGCCTGACTGAGGGACAAGCCGGGCCGCAGCCGGTCATGGATGACGGTGATGATGTTGGCGCCGCCGCGGGCCACCTCGGCCAGGAGGCTTTGCAGCGCGCCGGGACGGTCGGGCAAGGTGGTGCGGAACTCCCAGCGGCGGCCGCTCTCGACGAGGCCGTGCTCGATGATGCGGGCGATGGCCGAGATGTCGATGTTGCCGCCGGAGAGCAGCGCCGCCCAGCGTTCCCCACGCCGGCCGACGCGCTCCTCCAGGAGGGCCGCCAGCCCGATGACGCCTGATCCCTCGACGACCAGCTTTGAACGTTCCAGCAGCAGGGTCATCGTCTTGGCGATCGATTCATCATTGACGGTGATGATCTCGTCGACGAGCTGTTCAATGAGGCTGAAGGTGAGGTTGCCGGGGCAGGAGACGGCGATGCCGTCGGCGATGGTGGCTTTGCAGGCGACGACCGTGTGGGTATGCAGTTTTTTGGAGAGGGCCATGGCTGGTGCTGACTCGGCCTGGACGCCGACGATGCGCATCTCGGGATGGAGGCTTTTGACGGCCAGCGCCAGACCGCCGGCCAGGCCGCCGCCGCCGATGGGAAGCACGATGCCGTCAAAGGCGCCGATCGGACGCATCTGTTCCAGGATCTCCAGCCCGAGCGTTCCCTGGCCGGCGATGACCTGGGGATCATCAAAGGCATGGATGAAGACGGCACCGGTTCGACGCCTCAGTTCCTGTGCGTGTTCGTAGGCTTCGTCATAAAAATCGCCATGGAGAATGACCTGGGCGCCGTAATCGCGGGTGGCCTCCACCTTGGCCAGGGGCGCCCCCTTGGGCATGACGATCGTCGCCGGCACACCGATCAGGGATGCGCCGAGGGCCACCCCTTGGGCATGGTTGCCGGCAGACGCGGCGATCACCCCTCGCGCGCGTTCCTCTTCGGTCAGGCTGAGGATCTTGTTTAGGGCGCCCCGGATTTTGAAGGAGCCCGTCCGCTGCATGTTCTCGCATTTCAGCCAGACATCCCGTCCGCTGAGACGGCTGAAGGTGGCTGACTGCTCGAAGGGGGTGTGGTGCAGCCTGCCTTTCAAGCGCCCGGCGGCAAGGCGGATGTCTTCCAGGGTCAGTGCCTCCGCCCGCCTCGCTTCATGGGGCATCGTGACATCCCCTTTTCCCGCTAGTCTCTACGTCGCGACCTTATCCAATCGCTTCTACCAAACGCTATTTTTTCCATCATCGGCCACAGGCTATGCATCTCCCAAGAAGTGCAAAGCCTCCACCGCCTTCCCCGGCGATAGAGGCCTCGCATCAATCTTCCGGCGAACCGGAATGAGCCGTTGGATTGGACAAGAGGGCAAACTTTCGCTTTCCCCGTGTCAGGTCCTTGGGAACCAGGTTTTTCAACTGGCCCAGCAGTCGGTTCTTGTGCTCCATCTCCTGCCCGGCCAGGTCGTAAAACAATTCGGCCGCATCAGCGAGGCCGTCTTTCTTCGCTTCGTCGGCAAACTTGCGGTAGTTGTAGTAGGCCGCCTGCTCGTAGACGAGGGCTTTCAGGATGTTTTCCTTTGTGCGCACCGCGACGATCGCCTCCTTGTCAGGGGGATGAGGCCACCTCCCGTTTCGATTCTGTGCCCCTGTAAACGAAAAAGCAGGGGATGTTCCCTGCCCTCAGCGCCGGTCGGGGCCGGACAAAATCGGCACTGCCGCCCTTTAACATTCTTTTTCCAGGAGATCGAGCTCCCCAACCACGATGACATCGGTAAAGCGGGTCAGCTTGACGATCAGATCGGCAAAGACGAGCACATCGGCGGGGGTGCCTTTGCGGCCGTTGATGACGCACTCGTCATTGCGGTGCAGGATGACATCGAAGCGGACATTGCGGACGAGCACCTCGGCGTCTTCCACCTCTTCGGCCAGTTCCGCCGGCGTCAGGGACGGGCAGAACTCATGCAGCTGGATGATCTTCGTGAAGGTGCCGGGAACGACGCGGACCGCCCGGTTGCCGGAAGCGTCCTTGACCAGGAAGACCAGGTCAAACTTGAGGGTGATCGTCACGTTGCCGGTCAGGTTGACGGTGACATCTTCTTTGCGATTGAAGTCAAAGATGATATTTTCGATGGCTACAATGGGGTCGCAGTCGATGTTATCGAGGCAGATGCGGAAGGGAATAATCCGGCTGGGATTGGCGGGATCGGTCGCGAAAAAGATCGGCTCGTCGCGCTGAACATTTTTCGCCACCACGACTTGCGCAAATAGTTCGATGGTGCCGTTTTTGGAGTCCATGAAGCATCCTCCTTTTTCTTGTTTGCCTCCAGGGGTCATTTCCCGGCCCAAGCCGGCTCGCCACATAGTATGTGGGAACCAAGAAATGGGTGAACCGCCGCCGCTCTTTTTTGCCGGGTATGGTGTTTTTTTCTACCCCATTGTATGAGGCAGCCGCCCTTTTGGTGAGGACGCAGGCGCCAAGACCATCGAGGCCCCGAGGCCGACCTCTCGCCATTCATAGAGCTTGAGGCTCACGGGACCGACAGCAAAGAGGCGAATCTCCAAGCATCCCTCCCGCTGCTGCCAGCCCTGAACCTGGCAACGGATCGCCCCGACACGGGCCTGCCCGTCCCACCGCGCCGGGTCAACCACCGCCTCCCGGTCTGTGAGCAGATCGCGCCAGGGACGCTCCCAGCGGCAACGGTGGTAGACTGGGATGAGGGAGTAGCGGCCCCGCTTTGGCCGCAGGACGATGAAAAGAAGGATGTTCAGATCGACCCGGACCTGTTCCCGTTCGAAGGTCCAGGCGCAGCCGCGATACTCGGCTGTCACGGTTGGGATGTAGGGTTGAGATGCGTCGGTCGGCTCTTCTGGACTTGTTTCCTCCGCCAGCGGAAGTCGGATGAGTGCCGGTTCTCTCTTTTTACCAAAAACAGAAAAAACCAGCGGCTCTTCCAGCGCGTCATACCGTCCTGACAGGACTTGCAGGCGCGCCGGGATCACCCCGGTTCTCCCTTTTACTTCCATATTCGATTCACCACCCTGTCCGGTTCTACCCCAGTATATGAACCGGCAGGGGCAAGGGTCCCTGAATCCGCAAAATCTCCATGAGCTAACGTTGCCGGTGGTAAACAGGCCTGCACCCGTGATGAGGCTCGACGGCGCTGCAAAAGAATCTTCCCTTGAGGCAGAGCGCCTTAGCTCGATAACCCGGCCAGGCATCGCCGGACCAACTCCAGGTCGGACGGTTTATCCACGTCGATGCCGAGTTCCGGGCTGCTCGATAGAACGCCGACGGCGCGCAAACGGAACAGCTCGGACACCCTGGCCTCCACCTGGGCGATGGTCAACCGCCGGAGGAGAAAACGGATGAGAAAGGACCAGCCTAAGAGGCGGCTGAGGGCCAGCGGGCTTTTGCGCAGGCGGACAAAGCGCCGGGCGCGCGTCAAGGCTCTGGGAATGACGGACGGACGGATGAGCAAGAGGTTTCCGCCGGTCACCCATCCCTCTTGGAGGCGCACGTAGGTGCGCCGGACATCGGGGTAGCGCCGTTCACAATCCTCACGCCGGACGACCGGGTAGAAGACATCGCCTTCCCGGGACCGGCAGGCGTGAAGAAAGGCCTCAAGGACTTGGGGCGTGAGCAGCGGCAGATCGCCGGTGACGACCAGGAGCTGATCGGCTTTCTCACAGCGGTCACGGCCTTTGTCGGACGCCGAAAAGGCTTGGTCTGCCAGCACCGCGCCGTCTGTGAGGACATCATGCTTCGCCGGTTCAGTCCGGCCCGCCGGAACAGCGAGGGCCGCCAAACCGCATTGCAGGCTCTCGATGGGGTCTTTCCCGCCGCTGACGACGGTCACCCGCTGATCCTCAAGATAATAGTCGCTCAATGCCAGCGGTCCGACGACGACGATGCGGTTGATCTCGCGGCAATGGCGCAGGGCCTGGACGACGTAATCGACCATGGGACGCCGCCCGATGGGGATGAGGGCCTCCATGGACGCCGTATGGCAAGAACGGAGTCGCCCGTTGTTCGGACCCGCCGCTAGGACCAAGGCATCCATGCCGCTCCCACCTCCCGGCGGTTACGCTTGAAGCGTAGATGACGATGGCGGTATCAACTACGATTGCAGCTTCTGCTTCACCACGCCCATCGCTTCCAGCATGCTGTTCTCGGCGTTTTCGATGTGCTCCCAGGCCAGCGACTGGGCCAGGGGGACGTTGCGATCGGCGATGGCCTCGACAAGCTTGCGGTGCTCCTCCCAGGCCTCGCGCATACGGCCGGGATGGCTGAGGGAGGTGGTGCGGAAGCGGCGCAACTGCTCGCGCAGGTTGTTGATGATCTGGACGAGCCGCTGATTCCGGCTGGCCCGATAGACCATGTCGTGAAAATCGATGTCTGTTTCCACCAGGTCATTGAGGTTGTCCTCTTCAAAGCAGGACATGGTCTTGACGAGGAGCCGTTCCATCTGCTCAGTCTCGTCTTCGGTGATCCGCTGGGCCGCCAAGCCGGCCGCCAGTGACTCCAGAGCGGCCCGCAGTTCAAAGACATCGGTTATATCTTTGACCGAAATATTGGAAACATAAGCGCCCTTGCGCGGAACCATGACGACAAAGCCTTCCAGTTCCAGTTTGCGGATGGCTTCGCGGACGGGCGTGCGGCTGACGCCCATCTCCTCGGCCAGTTGGATCTCCATCAGCCGTTCCCCCGGACGCAACACCCCTGTGATGATGGCTTCGCGCAGGTTCTCGAAGACGATATCGCGCAGAGGGCGGTAGTTGTCCAATATTATCGGCAACAGTCGACGTTCCATTCATCGGCCTCCTCTCGCTCCAGCGTCCGGGCGATCAATACCCGGTATCGTTGCGGTCCCCACTGTTCCTCCATCGCTGCGGCCACGGAGCGGGCCGTCGCTTCCGATGCGGTAAATCCGAGGATGGTCGGTCCGCTCCCCGACATGAGCGCCCGGTCACAGCCGAAACGCGTCAGTTGTACCTTGATCTCTTTGAGGACCGGGTGCCACTCCAAAGTCACCTGTTCCAAGTCATTGCCGAGTGCCTCCAGCACGTTGCCGTAGTCACCGGTCTTCAAAGCCTCGATCATGCGGTAAGCGGCCGTGCCGGGCGGCGTCGTCGCCGGCTTCATCGCCTGCGGCCAGGGCAATGGATCGGGCAGGGCCGGCGCGCCTAAGGCTTTGTAGACCTTGGGCGTCGAGGCGCCGAAGGGCGGCTTGACCAGGACGACCCAGAAGGCCGGCGCAGGGGGCAGCCTATGTACGATCTCACCCCGCCCCGTCGCCAGGGCGGTGCCTCCGCGCACCAGAAAGGGGATGTCTGATCCCAATCGGGCCAGGAGGGTTTCCATCTCTCTATCACTCCACCCGAGGCGGAACAGGCGGTTTAAGGCCTTGACCGTCGCTGCCGCGTCAGAACTGCCGCCCGCCAGGCCGGCCGCCACGGGGATCACTTTTTCCAGGTCAATGTCGACGCCGCAGGAGAGGCCTGCAGTCTCTCGGACGAGCTGGGCGGCCCGGTACACGAGGTTGTCCGCATCGGGCGGCGCCTCCTCCGTCCCGCCGGCCAGGCGGATCGCACCGTGGCCCTCATTGACGGCGACTGTCACCGTATCGGCGAGGGCGATCGTCTGCATGACCATGACCACTTGATGATAGCCATCGGCGCGACGGCCGAGCACATCGAGGGCTAAGTTGATTTTGGCTGGCGCCAGCAAGCGCAAGATCGGGAACCTCCCCTTTCCCAGGTCTGATTTCCCTCTTTATTCCGCAAAGGACCACGATTTCCCTTTATTTCGACAACTTCCACAGTCGTAGACTCGACAGCATTTTCAGCGTGACCCTTCGGCTACCCCCTTATGCAGCGCAACGGCAATAAGCCTCACCACCCGTTCTCCCGACCGGGGCGATGAAGCGCGCATGAACCGTGCAGCTCGCGATGGGTGATGGGGCAAGGTTGATAGTCTGCCTTTCCGCAGGGCGGTTTTCGCGCCTCATCCGCTTGGCCTTCGCAGATGAGTGAACCCGCCCCGCCCTACAGTGTTATGCGGCCTGACAATAAAGTATGAAAGCACAAAAACGACGCCGCTCGGAACGGCGTCAACCTCGTTCTATAAATAGAAATTGGCGATGGATGGGGGCATTGATGGGTTGCTTCCATTCATATTGTAACATAAATCACAAGCGATGGCTATGCCCTAAGGATGATTGCTGTCACTTTTTTGTCGTTCGATAGCGAGCAGCAGACTTAGCGGGCCGCCCTGCTGGCCCGGTTCCAGTGGGGAGGGTTGGCGGGTCTAGGTCTACGATCTCAAATTGTAGTGAATTGTCAGAATTGTTTGGGGGTACGACCCCTTTGAAACTTGCTCAATTGGGGAAAAGTGTGTAAAATGGAGTTTATTCGATGGAATGAACCGTCTTGAGGTGTGGTGAACGGATATGGAACGTGAACGCTTCTCCGCGATGATTGATACCATCTTGAAGGAAAATCTAAGTTCTTACCGAATACGGGTTTTCCTTTTTGGTTCCTGGTCTCGGTTCGAGGAACGACCATCCTCTGACATCGATATCGCCATTTGGGCAGAGGAACCGCTACCTCCTGGAACCTTGGCCAGGTTACGTGCTGCTTTTGAAGAATCTCCGCTGCCTTATCCGGTTGATGTAGTGGATTTGGCACAAACGGACAGTGCTTTTCGGGAGCAAGTGATGAGGGAAGGGATTCCATGGAACGTCTGAAGCAACGTATCGATGTGGCCTGTCGAGCCGTATCGACGCTCGAAGTATTGTTGCAAGTGCCCAAGCCGAACGAAGTGGAACGGGATGCTTCCCTGCAACGATTCGAGTATTCCTTTGAGGCAACCTGGAAAGCGGCGCTCCACTACTTGCGAGAGATGGAAGGGATCGAAATCGGTTCTCCAAAAGGCGTGATCCGAGCATGTATGCAAGTCGGTCTGCTGACACCGACAGAAACCAGTGAAGCCTTAGAAATGGTCGATGATAGAAATCTTACTGTCCATACCTATAACGAAGAGCTGGCGAGAGCCATTTTCATGAAACTTCCACGTTATGCCTCTTTATTGAGACGCTGGGTGAAAGCCATACGAGATGGAATGGACGCGATTGAGGAGTAGTTATCAGTTTGTCTTTTTTGCTGTAGCGGCTTAGCCCTCATTGACGGAAAACCGTTTACCGACAAAATCGGCAATTCACAGGAACGAAAAAAGCAGGAAAACAGCGCAGGAAGCAGAAAAGCCGTCTCACGCGAAAAAAATACGCAGGAGGCGGCTTCTTCATCGTCATGGGCAGCACAGGGCACCGAGTTTGACGTCCCCATGCTGCAAATCACGGGGGCTGGAGGCGCTCAAGCTGTTGGACGGCAGCAGGCATGATACGAATAGATAATATGAGCGATTTAATAAATCCGCCTCGCGTTCCCCCAGCGAAAACAGCCTCGTGTCCTGATCCCGCCGATCCCTTCGGGACCGCTGATCGTGTTGGCCAGGACATCCTGAAGCTCCACATACTCATGGACCGGCGTGTAGGCCAGCTTTTCGGCGATCAGCACCGGATCAAGGGCATGGATCATGACACGGTCAGGCGATGAGGCGTAGTTGGCGCCGGCTTTCAAGAGGGCTTCAAAATTGGACTGGCAGCCGCCGGCGAAGATGACCAGTTCGTCAGGATCCGCAACGACCTTGCGCGCTGCCTGGACGGCCTCGACAAAATGGTGCGAGTTGCGGTAGGACTTGGAAGCTCCGGAATCCTTCACCGCCTTGAGCAAGCTGTCATGACCGGTGATGATCAGGATATCAGGTCTGTATCGCTCCAGGTGACGGACGACGACTTCGGGGAAGTGCCCTTCAGGGTAACAAAAGCCGCGGGCACGGATGTTCAACTGCTTGTACGTGTCCAGACACAGTTCCAAGTACTCTTCGTTTCCGTCGATATGCAGCACCGACCCCGGCATCTGATAGGCCAGTTTCCGCTGCTGTTCCCCTGTGGGATCGTCATCGAGCGGAAGGGCGGACACCTGCCGCCGGTCCACCAGCCGGCCTACCCGCTTGTAGTTTTGCAGAAGAACCCGCTGTTTATATCTAAATATCTCCAACAGCGGCGGTATGTCGAGGTCGCTCACAGGCGCGTCCGACTCAAGCCGCATATCGAGTCCCAGCAACCGGGCCTCCGGCTCCTCTTCTCCCGGCCAGATTTCGGCGATGCGAAAAAAAATGTCGTTCCCATATGAATGACGGGTCACGATGGTCCCGACGCGCAATTCCTCCATTTCGCTGCATCTCCCCCATTTGCTACGCTCATACGCTACGTCAGTAATATGAGTATGGAGGATTATCGGGGAAGGTGCAGGGGAAATGGGGGAGGGACTAATTGCTAGAGGACCACAGCCGCGCTATATAGGGGCGGCTGTGGTCCTCTTACGGGTATTGAGTTTTTCCGACCAACCTTAGTGACTATGCACCACAGTCGAACTGGCGCTGCTGCTGGCGTAGCTGATGCCGGAGAGGCCGCCGGCCTGCACGGCGAAGTCGGGGTAGCCTTCTTCGCCGTGTTGGGTGATGTCGAGGCCGGTTTCCTCGTCTTCGACGGTGACGCGGGCCTTGAAGACGGCGTTGACGATCATGTAGATGATGAAGGTGCCGATGGCGGCAAAGGCGTAGCTGGCGCCGACGGCGATGAGCTGTTTCACCAGCAGTTCGGAGCTGCCGTAGAGAAGGCCGTCTGCGCCGGCCGAGTTGACGGTGGTAGTGGCAAAGATGCCCGTAGCGATGGCACCGAAGGTACCGCCGACGCCGTGGATGCCGAAGGCGTCAAGGGCGTCGTCATAGCCGAGACGGGGCTTGAGGACGACGGCGAAGTAGCAGATGACGCCGGACAGGAGACCGATGACGAGGGCGGAACCGGCGGTGACGAAACCGGCAGCCGGGGTGATGGCGACCAGGCCGGCGACTGCGCCGGAGGCGGCACCCAGGACGGTCGGCTTGCCTTGGCGGATCCATTCCGCGAAGATCCAGCTCAGGGCGGCAGCAGCGGCGGCGGTGTTGGTGGTGACGAAGGCGCTGCCGGCGAGGCCGTTGGCGCCGAGGGCGCTGCCGGCGTTGAAACCGAACCATCCGAACCAGAGCAGGCCGGCACCGAGAACGGTCATGGGCAGTTGGTGGGGAGGCATCGGGGTGGTGCCCAGGCCGCGGCGTTTGCCGAGCAGGATGGCGAGGACGAGACCGGATACGCCGGAGCTGATGTGGACGACGGTGCCGCCGGCGAAGTCAAGGGCGCCCAGGTCGCGCAGCCAACCGCCGACACCCCATACCCAGTGGGCCAGCGGGAAGTAGATGACGGAGATCCAGATGACGGTGAAGAGCAGGAATGCCGAAAACCTCATCCGTTCGGCAAAGGCGCCGCTGATCAGGGCGGCGGTGATGATGGCGAACATGAGCTGAAACATGGAGAAGATGGAGTGGGGGATGGTGGCCGAGTAATCTGGGTTTGGATCCGGGCCGACGTTGTTGAACAAGGCGAAGTCGAGAGAACCGATCATGCCGTTGATGTCGGTGCCGAAGGCCAGCGAGTAGCCGTAGAGCACCCAGATGACGGAGACAAGGCAGATGATGATGAAGCTGTGCATCATGGTGCTGAGGACATTTTTCTTGCGGACCATGCCGCCATAGAACAAGGCCAGACCGGGGGTCATCAGCATGACCAGGGCAGCGGAGATGATGATAAAGGCGGTGTCGCCGGTGTCGGCTTTCGGTGCCTCAGCAGCAGCTGCGGCGGGCGCTTCGGTCGTTGCGGCGACGTCAGTCGCAGCAGCTGCGGCGGGGGCGACCTCATCGGCGAAGGCGGGGGCCAGGCCCAGGCAGGTCACCGCGAGCAACATCAGGATGGCGAATAAGGCGATGCGCTTCATGATAAGTCCTCCTCTTCTATACCACTCTCTTTAGGGCTTGATTATATGTCTGGAGAAAGACATAGAGCTCCCGAAGGAAGTTTTCTCTCTTCCCTCGGGAGCCCCTATGCTCCCCTAGGCAACCGTGCAGTTCGTCCGAACCGGATAGACCTCTTCCCCGTGATATCCTTAGAGCGCCCCATCGCCGGTTTCACCAGTGCGGATGCGGACGACGTTTTCAATCGGCGATACGAAGATCTTGCCGTCTCCGATCTCACCGGAACGAACCTGGTCGGTGATCACCTTGAGGAGGTCATCGACGAGCGAATCGGCAACGACGACCTCGATTTTTACCTTGGGCAGCAGGTCGATGGTGTACTCGGAACCGCGGTAGAAGCCTTTTTTGCCTTTCTGCAAGCCGCAACCTGCCACCTGAGTGACCGTCATGCCGCGCACCCCGATCCGGTTCAGGGCCTCTTTCACTTCATCCAGTTTCGTCGGGCGGATGATCGCTTCGATCTTCTTCATTGATCCTTCACTCTCCTTACTCACTTCTTTGTCGGCGCCCTTCCCCGCAAAAAACGACGTCAAAACAAAGGGGAGGAAAACAAAAAAGACAGAGACAATCCGATTGGACACCAGACGTCTCTGTCTTGTTTATCATTGTAACGGCTCAGCGCAAGGTTGGCAACCCCCCAAATAAACTTTTTTGCCTCCCTTGGGCGCTGCCTTCTCTCGGGTGACGAAAGCCTCCTTCAGGGAAGGAAAGGTGACCGGTGGATGCGGCAGGTCATCATCGCCTGCCGCTTTCGGCATTCATCCCCTTTGGCACTAGGCTTCGGCATAGAGCGCGTCGGCCACGTTCGCAAACTCCTGCAGGTTCAAAGTCTCCCCCCGCCGTCCCGGGTCGACGCCTGCCGCTGTGAGCCTGCGCGCCATCTCCTCCTTATTCAAAGCCAGTCCGAGGGCGCCGAGGGCGTTCAATAAAGTCTTGCGCCGCTGGTTGAAGGCGGCCCGGACGACGCGGAAAAAGGCGGCTTCGTCAACGACCGCCACCGGCGGCGTTGCGCGGCGGTCGAGGCGCACGACGGCGGAGCTCACCTTCGGCGGCGGGATGAAGGCGCCCGGCGGGACTTTGGTGACCAGCGAAGGCGCGCAGTAGTACTGGATGACCACCGAAAGGGCGCCGTAATCGCTGTGACCGGCCGGCGCCAGCATCCGGTCGGCCACCTCCTTCTGCACCATGACCACCAGCCGTGACACAGAGAAGCGACCTTCCAGGAGGCGCATCAGGATGGGGGTGGTGATGTAGTAAGGGAGGTTCGCCACGAGGACGAAGGGCTTGTCGCCCCGCCAGGGCTGGGTCGCGGCGTCGTAGTCGACCTGCAAGGCATCCTGCCAGAGGATCTCCACCTGGGGGTAGTCGCGACAGAGATCATCGAGCAGCGGACGCAGGCGCTCATCGACCTCCACGGCGATCACCTTGCCGCCCGGACCGACGGCTTCGGCCAGATCGCGCGTCAGCGTCGCCGGGCCCGGGCCGATCTCAACGACCACGTCGCCGGCAGCCAACTCGGCGGCGGCGATGATGCGCCCTACGTACACCGGGTCTGACAGGAAGTTCTGTCCCAGTCCTTTTTTGGCGCGAATGCCATATCGGCTGAGGTTTTGTCGAAGTTCTCCAGCCATCGATTTAATCTCCCATCTCCGTATCGCCGAAATCCTCGTGCAGCTCCATTCTTTCAAAGGCGCCTTCTTGTCATCTAAGCGCCGGCTCTTTCTGTCGCCTTTACGCTGCTGCTTTCACTGTTTTTACTGTTCTTCGATCGCTTTGAGCGCCTGCTCAATCTCGCTCCGGCTGAGGCCGAAGTGGTTGACCCGCTGCAAAAACTGCTTGGCGTTGGCGCGGCCGATGCCGAGGCGTTCGCCGAGGGCCTCCCGGCGCTGCCCTGCCCCCGGCACGCCATCGACGCCCCATTGCCGTAGATCATCACGGTTGTAGAGCTCCCGTTGCGTCCCCGGCGATCGCACCTTCGCAAGGGCCTCACGGATGGCTTGCGGTGAGGCGTGTTCGATGCCCACCTTGCCGTCTTTCTTGGCCAGCGCCACCGGCAAAAAGGCGTGTTTGGCGCCGGGAACGGCCTCAGTCACCCAGCGGCGGATCCGTTCACCTGGTCCGTCCGGGTCGGTGAAAACGATGACGCCGCACCGTTCCTGGGCTCTGCCGATGACTGCCATCGTCTCCGGGCTGATGCCCAATCCTTGAGTGACGATCACCTGGGCGTCGACGGCGCGCCGCACCGCCAGCAGGTCGTCGCGGCCCTCGACGACGATGACTTCTCGAATCTTTTCCCTAGACAGCGTGTTCACCTCATAGAGTCTGTCTAAAAACCCCCTCAAGAGAGGGCAAAAAGCAAGACGTTTTTATATGGAAATTGGTGGAATTTAAAGGGAATTCGACTCTTCGCGTCGAAGGATATAGGTACAAAGACTGTTTATAGCGAGGCGATGTACCTTGTTTCGATTCGATGTGGACCCCCAAGTTAGCTTTTACGACTTTGCAGCCCTCTGGGACCAACTTGTGCCTGCCGATTCCGTCTTTCGCCTGTTTCGTGAATTGGCGCCCCTGTTAATACAACCGGAGGATTTTACAGGTCTCTATTGCCTTGACAACGGACGTCCCAGTCATGCGGCCCGGCAGATGACGATGGCCTGCATGTTACAGGAAATGCTGGGCGAAACAGACCGGGGGATGGAAGCACAGACACGTGTGAACATCGAGGTCAAGTTTGCGTTAGGAATGGCCCTCGATGAACCGGGCATTGATCACGCCAATTTTGGCGTCCACCGGCAACGGCTCATCCAAAAGGAACTTGATAAGGTCTATCTCGATCGCTTTATCCGGTTGATGTACTACCTGGGCGTTTTGACAGGGAAAGAACCTTGGATAACGGACACGACCCATGTCATAGCTCCCATCAGTGCCCCCACGACCATCGAACTGATCCGCCAAGCCATGCGCCTGTTGGTGCGTCTTTTGGCGAAGCAATACAGTGTTCCATGGCATGCAATCCCCCATGCCCCTCGGGCGGTACGTTACCTGGAAACAGTGACGGAAGTGAAAGAGCATAACCTGGACGATAAGGCCAAAATGGAACGGCTTGTTGAAGTGGTCAGCGAGGCTGACGAACTGCTGGCCTACGTGGAGTCATCGGAGGCTTCGTGGAAGAAGAAGCCCGATGTCATTCATTACGCCCTTTTGCTTTGCCGTATCCTCCGTGAACGAATCATTCGGAAAGATGATGGAACTCTTGAGATAGCCCCCGGCGGTTCTGTCAAAGATATGATAGTTTCGGCTGTAGACAGCGAAGCCCGTTTCGGTTGTAAGGGCAAGACGAAATGGCGCGGGTATAAGATGGCCATCGTCGAAGTCGGAAATTCCGGATTTATCGCCGCCGCCGAGGCCATGAAAGCCAACGACTATGACGGCTCCAGTCTGGTGCCGTTAGCGGATCAGCTTCCCACCGATTGTGTAGAAAACCCGACGATCATTGGAGATACCCACTATGGTGCGGGCGATGACCGTGTCACCCTCAAGGAAAAAGGCATTGACGTAGTGGCGCCACTTTCACCAAAGACAAAATGTGATATCCTCGCGGGCGAGGGATTTCAAGTTTCCGAAGACCAAACACAACTGATCTGCCCGAGAGGAAAAGTCATCACCACCTATTCGGAAGTGGCAGATGGGAAGAACTTCGTGCTTCGCGCCAAGGACCATGATTGCAAGCACTGCCCTCGTTACACGACCTGTTTTAAAGAAAAGAAACATCGGCGCACGATTTTTATTCACAACGCCTATGGTGTCATGCTCGAGGCGGCAAAGCACTCCCAAACGAAAATCTATAAGGAACAGATGCGTCTTCGCAGCCGCATCGAAGCCAAGCAAAATGAACTGGTCAACCGTTACGGACTGCGCCGGGTTCGCCGTATCGGAAAACGAAATCTGGCTTATGCCGCCCGGCTCAGCGCGTTAGCGGCGAACTTTCAAAAACTCAACCGTCTACGAAATGATAAGAATGCAACCATGGTGTTGGAGGTGAGTGCCTTACGCGGTGTTGCTTTCAAAAAAGCCGCATAAGGTGCAAGGGGGAGATCTGCCCTTTTTGAGGAAAATCCTCAAAAAGGGCCGGTGAGACCGATAAAAAGACTCTAGTTTTTTGCTGTTTGTATTAAAAAATCATGCTTTTGCAAGGGCTGGCTAGGGAATTTGCTTATTTTCTAGACGGCCTCTCATAGTCGGTTTTCCCCGTTTGCGAAATCGAGTAGGAGGGGGTGATTAACCCCCGTCCTCTCACACCACCGTACGTACCGTTCGGTATACGGCGGTTCATGCTGGTTGACGATGAGATTGGTATGTTTCGACTAAACTGACTAAGCCCTGTTCCCGCCAGTAGGCGAGGCCAAGGGCTTTATTCATTTGCGGGGTCAAGGACAGACGCCAATATCCTTTTCGTGAGCCGCTGATGTTGCATGCCCATTCCTCCGGGATCCCCAACGCCACTAAGTTTCGTCTTCGTGTCTTCGGGCGCTTCCATTGCTTGAGCAGGCACATCCGCAGTCGTCGGCGAAGCCACTCATCCAACTCTTTAAGTACGCTTGGCGTGTCAATGAGTCGAAAGTAGCCCATCCAGCCTTTCAGGTATTGGTTGAGGGTGACCAGTCGGTCCTCCATCGCAATGCTTCGGTTCCGCCCAGTGAACTGGCGAATCTTCTCTTTCACCCGTTTCACCGTTTGGGGGGCGAGCCGAATCTTTGCTGCCTTATGCCACGTAAATGAAAACCCCAGAAACTTTCGGTTCCAGGGTCGGTCGACTGCGCTTTTCTCCCAGTTGACCTGCAGTTTTAACCGCCCCTCCAGAAACTTTGCCATACCCTCCATCACTCGTTGCCCTGCCCGTCGACTGCGGACGTAGACGTTACAGTCGTCGGCGTACCGGCAGAAGCGATGTCCCCGGCTTTCCAGTGCCTTATCCAAATCATCCAGGATGATGTTCGCCAGCAAAGGGCTGAGTGGACCTCCCTGGGGTGTTCCTTCCTCGCTCTTCACACGAATCCCGTTGAGCATGACCCCGGCCTTGAGGTATTCTCGGATCAACTTCAAGATTCGTTTGTCCTTCACCTTGCGCGCTACGCGCGCCATGAGAATGTCGTGATTGACGCGATCAAAGAACTGGGCCAGGTCCATGTCAACCACCCATCGGTAGCCGTCGGCGATGTATTCCTTCGCTTTCTTCACCGCTTGGTGCGCACTCTTTCCCGGACGAAATCCGTAGCTGTTCGTGGAAAAGTCAGGGTCGAAGATCGGCATCAGGATCTGGTTCAGGGCCTGTTGGATCAGTCGATCGACGACAGTGGGAATGCCCAGCTTCCGTGTTCCGCCTTGGGGTTTGGGAATTTCAACCCGCCGGACCGGTTGCGGTCGATAGGTCCCCTCCAACAATTCCTGTTTAATGCGCGACCATTCCTCTTTTAGGTACGGGCGCAGGGATTCTAGCCCCATACCGTCGATTCCGGCCGCGCCTTTGTTGGCCATGACTCGCTTATACGCTTCCGTCATGTTCCCTCGTTCGACGACTTTCTCCATCAGGTCATACGTCTCTTCGCGGGGTTGCTTCGCTTCTTGTGCCGGTAACGCGCTCGGCACTCCACCGGTCCCCTGCGGATTCACCGCTTCCTCCCGTTGGCAGTTCCCTTTCGGGATATTCGGCTGTCTCTGCGCGTCACGCGAACGCATCGTCGCTTCCCCTTCCATCATGTTCGGTCCTTCATCTGGCCGGACGTCGGGCCAGCCTACTATGACCTCTGCTGACTCCTGCCGGTTCAGCCACGCCTTTCGGCGTGGTTTCCCAAGTTACTTGGTCCCCCGGCAGGCCTCCCCGGGTAAGAACGTTGCCTTTCCCTCCATCTACCCGCCCCATTTACTCTCGGCAGCCTTCGGTGACAAGGACTTCGCTTTGTTCGGCAAGCTCATCCAACTGCCGCTAGCCTCACCTGGGGTTCGTGGTCCTCGGGCCGGAGGTTTGCCGCTGGCTTCCTTCAGATTCCGCCTCGCGGCGGACACCCTTGCCTTAAGCTAACGCCTACTGCCACCTTCGGCGTTCGGGACTTCCACCCTAGAGACAACGCCCATGCCGGGCGCACCAAACCAAACCCGCCCCGGACCGGGGCGGGCCAACAGGCAGTTTGACAGCTGGCGCTGAAAAGGCGCTTTTATTCGATGACGTATACCTTTGTCGTCCGCTTTCCCCAGCGCCTCGCCTCTTCCGGCGATTCCATGAAGAGGTCGATGCGCTCTCCGACGATGGCAGAACCGCGGTCGGCGGCGCGGGCGAAGCCATACCCTTCCACATAGAGACGGGACCCCATGGGGATGATCGTCGTATCGACGGCCACCATCCCCACCTCCGGATAAGCGCCGGAGGCGGTGTTCCTGCCCGTGTGGGTATAGGCGGTTGCCACCATGTAACGAGCCTCGCGGATGCGGAAATCGAGGCCGCCCCGTGAGACGTGGTCAATGGTGCCCATGGCCACCACCTGGTTGACGGGAGAACGGACGATCTGCTGGGCGATCAGGTCTTTTTTCACCGGTTCGCCGTCTTCGTAGGTGACGAGCATTTTGTTCCGTTCCAAGCCGTTGCGGCCGCGGGAAACGATCTTGCGGAGGCCCTTTTCCAAGGTGTTGTCCGGTTTCTGTTCCGTCCGGAACGGGACGGACTGCTCTTCCACGACCTCCTCCTGGGTGACGCGAACGACACGGACGGTGGAAGGTTTGTCCACCGTTGCATCGAGCGCTGGTTCGACACGATCGAGGGCGCCCAGTTGGATGGCCGCTTGGGCCAAAATGTCTCGAACGGAGGCAGGCGTGGTGATGAGCTCATGGCTTTTTCCGTCCGCAAAAACGGTGATGGGAAAAGCGCGGATGATATGTAGGGTCATATCGTCTTTCAGCAGGGTCTGCGCAGGCGGATCGACCCTGTCCTTTTCGGCCAGGGTCACGCCTGCTTCCGCCAGGGCTTCCCCGACTGTGGCTTTGAAGGTCCCGACGGCTCTTTGTTCACCGTCCACGTCGAGGATGATGTCTTTTTGCAGGAGGTTGTAGATGCCGAAGAGGATGATCGCGATGCCGGCGAAGATGCCCAGGGCCGTTCCCCACCGCCGCCAATCGCCGGATGGCGGTGGATCGGTGAGTCGTTTGGCCCGCCGCAGCGGGCCCGGTTGAAGTCGCTCGGTCAGATCAGTGGTGTCATCCCGCATGACGGATTCCCCTTTCGACCAAGTGCTTACCGGTGGTGTGTTCTCATTTTACTGAAGGAAAGGGGGCTTGTCAAAGCCAATAATGTAGAATAATAGGAGTAGATCCAAATTTTATTCGACGTTTTTAATCAATATTTTACTTGCACCTTTGAAGAGGCGTTGCTTATTACAGCGGCGGCTTTTTTATTCGAGTATATAAACAGTCACTTTCCGCCTTCCCCATTGAATACACTTCTCGTTGTTGTCGAAAAAGACATCGATAATCGGTCCCCGGATGGCGCCGCCCGTGTCCGCCGCACGGGCTATCCCGTAGCCCTCTACATAGAGCATGGTGCCCAGCGGGATCACGCCGGGGTCGACGGCGACGATGCCCACATGGGGCCAGAGGCCTGTCGCTGTGCGGTTCCCTGTATGGGTGTAGGCTGTCGCCTCCATGCGCAGGGAGGCAACAGTCTGCCCTATGCCCCTTTCATCGCCTGATGCCGCGCCGCTTCCGCCGCGCGACGGGATCAGCAGGCGGTCGGTAGGTGGGGCGCCCCCTCGAATGACCACTTCCGGTCGGGGACTCTGGATGACCTGTCGTTCCAGCGCTTCAGCAAAGACCTCACGACCGTCCTCGAAGGTGACCTGTTCGCGAAGGAGGGCGACACCATCGGCGCCGGCCATGGCCACCCGCTCCACCCCTTCCGGGAGGGTGCTGTCGTAGATCACTTGCCGGGAGAAGGTGACCGGCTCGCGCCGTTCGCGGGTGCTCCAGGCCAAGCGGACCAGATGCCAGCGACAGGCGCTGTCTTCGTCGGCGCCGTCAAGCCGGTCAAGGCGGTCTGCCTGCCCGATCGAGATACCCAGTTCGGCAAGTCGCTCCGCCGATAGGCCGCCGACCTGGCGGAAGGTGATGCGCCGGTTGTCGACGAGCAGTTCGACCCAGCGGGACTTGCGAAATTGCACTGACATCCCCGGCTGAAGCGGTTCTTGCACATCGGGATAGACCTGATCGCCGGGCTCGCAGGCGATCCCCAGGCTTTTCAGCATACCGCCGACAGTGCGACTGGAGGTGTGAACGATCCTTGTCTGACCGTCGACCTCCAGTGTGATCGCTTTTCCCAGGAGGCCATCAAACAAGGGGGCCAAAAAAAGCACGGCAGTCAAGGCGAGGGACATCGCCACAACGATAGCCGAAGGCGCGGCGTAGCTTCCCTTCTCCTTTGTTGTGACAGCCGCTATGGTCATCTTCCAACCCCTCCCCGGCGCACAGGATTGTCTTGCGGACAAGGCGGCGATGGTCCAACATATGAAGGGGCGAAAAAAAAAAGAACCCCCGCTGTCAGGGGGTCCGGCTTGCGGCGATGACCGCATGGCCTGTTATGAAGGGAAAGGGATCCGAAAGAGGGCGCAGCCGTTGCGCAGCATCTGTTCTGACAGTTCCTCCGGGTCTTCGCCGCGCAGTTCGGCCACTTTTTGCGCCACCAGGGCCACGTTGCCCGAGTGGTTGCGCCTTCCCCGCAGGGGATGGGGCGACAGATAAGGCGCGTCGGTCTCGACAAGCAGACGGTCCCGTGGGACCAGCCGGGCGATGTCGAGAAGGCCCCGCGCGTTTGTATAGGTGACCGGACCGGCCAGGGAGATGTAGAAGCCGAGATCGAGGCAGAATTGGGCCATCTCCCTGCTGCCGGAAAAGCAGTGCAAGACGCCGGAAAGGCCCCGGCCCTCTTTGCTCAGGATCGCCATGATGTCGCCGTGGGCCTCCCGGTCATGGATGATGACCGGCTTATCAAGCCGCCGCGCCAGCGCCAGTTGGTCTACGAAGACGGTGCGCTGGCGGTCCCGGGGAGACAGGTCGCGGTAGTAGTCGAGGCCGATTTCGCCGATGGCGACCACCTTGGGATGGGCAGCCATCTGCTCCAATTTTTCGTAGGTGTCTTCCTCTACACTCGCGGCGTCATGAGGATGGATGCCGACGGCCGCGTAGATGAAGGGGTAGTCCTCAGCCAAGCGGACGGAGCGTTCCGAAGAGGGGATGTCATATCCCACATTGACGATCCGTTCCACACCTGCCGCCCGGGCCTGCTTCAGCACTGCTTCCCGATCGTCGCGGAAGGACTTGTCGTCCATGTGGGCATGGGTGTCAAAAAGCCGCATCTATTTCACCCGACCGCCAGCGGGGATGTCGGCGGTAACGGTGAGCGCCTCCAGCACGCCGTCCTTGGAGGCCGCCAGGATCATGCCCTGCGAGAGGATGCCCCGCAGTTTGGCCGGCTTCAGGTTGGCCACCAAGACAAGCTTTTTGCCCACCAATTCCTCCGGCGTGTAGTGCTGGGCGATGCCGGAGACGACGGTGCGCGTCTCGTCGCCCAGTTTGACCTGCAGCTTGAGCAGTTTGTCCGTTTTGGGCACTTTTTCGGCGGCCAACACCTCGATCACCCGCAGGTCGACCTTGGCGAAGTCTTCAATGGAGATCTCCGGCAGGAGGGGTTCCATGGCGGGCTTTTCAGCAGCGGCTTCGGCGACGGTGGCCTCTGCTTTTCCCGCTTGGACCGGCTCGGTCTCGGTGCCCTCCGCCAGGATCGCCGTCGGGTCGATGCGCGGGAAAATCGGATCGCCCTTCGCCACTTTTACGCCGTCGGGGAAGAGGCCCCAGCGGGCGGCATCCCACGTCATCAGGCAGCTGGCCGGTCTGTTCTCCCCCGACAGACCCAGTTGGGCGAAGATCTTGCCGGCGACGTTGGGCATAGCGGCCTGCAAGAGGATCGCCGTGATGCGCAGGCTTTCGACCATTGTGTACAGGACGGCCTCCAGTTCGGCTTTAGCCTCCGGTTTTTTGGCCAAGGACCAGGGGGCGCGCTCATCAATGTACTTGTTCATGCGGCCGATCAACTTCCAAAGGGCGCTGTGGGCGTTGGCCAGTTCGAAGCGGTCCATCAAGGCGCCGAAGTCGGCGACGGTTTTGGCAGTCAGTTCCCGGATCTCCTTCTCCAGCGGTCCTTCGGCAGCCGCCTCCGGCGCTCTGACGATACCGCCGGAGAAGCGCTCCACCATGGACAAAGAGCGATGAAGCAGGTTGCCTAGGTCGTTGGCCAGGTCTGTGTTGATCCGGCTGATCAGTGTTTCCTCAGAGAAGAGGGCGTCCTGGCCGCCGATCATCTCGCGGATGAGGAAGTAACGGAAGGCGTCGACGCCGTAGCGGTCGGCGAGCATGAAAGGGTCGACGACGTTGCCCTTCGATTTCGACATCTTCCCTGACTCAAGCAGGAACCAGCCGTGGCTGAAGACCTGTTTCGGCAGCGGTTCGCCGAGGGCCATCAGGATGATCGGCCAGATGATGGTGTGAAAGCGGACGATATCCTTGCCGACAAGATGGATGTCGGCCGGCCAGTACCGGCGGTACTTCTCATCGTCGTCGCTGCCGTAGCCGAGGGCGGTGATGTAGTTGGAGAGGGCGTCAAACCAGACGTAGATAACATGGTTAGCGTTGATCGGCACAGGGATGCCCCACTTGAAGGTCGTCCGGGAGACGCAGAGATCCTC
This sequence comes from Heliomicrobium modesticaldum Ice1, assembly GCF_000019165.1. Lineage (GTDB taxonomy): Bacteria > Bacillota > Desulfitobacteriia > Heliobacteriales > Heliobacteriaceae > Heliomicrobium > Heliomicrobium modesticaldum. The sequence continues at coordinate 1,241,167 of NC_010337.2, read as the reverse complement.
CAAACCCTGTTTGATGAAGCTGACCATCTCGTTGCGCCGGCTGACGGGCTGGATGAATTCGGGGTTCTCCTCGATATGCTGCAGCAGCCGGTCGGCGTACTTGGACATGCGAAAGAAATAGCTCTCTTCCTTCATCCGCTCGACAGGGCGATCGCAGTCCGGGCAGAGCTTTTCCCCCTTCTCGCCTATCTTCAGTTGCCGCTCCGGCCAGAAGGCCTCGCAGGGCGTGCAGTACCAGCCTTCGTACTCCGATTTGTAGATGTCGCCCTTATCCCAGATCTTCTGGAAGATGACCTGAACGGCTTTTTTATGGCGCTCCTCAGTGGTGCGGATGAAGTCATCATAGGTGATCTCCAACCGCTCCCAAAGCTTTTTAAAGGTGACGGCGACAGGATCGAGGTAGTCGATGGGCGCCATGCCTTTCCCTTGAGCCGCCCGCTCGATCTTCTGGCCATGCTCGTCCAATCCTGTCAAAAACCAGACGTCACAGCCGCGCAACCGCTTGTAGCGGGCCATCGTGTCGGTGGCCACCGTCGTGTAGGCGTGACCGATATGAGGGTTGCCGCTGGGGTAGTAAATGGGCGTGGTGATGTAGAAAGTGGGTCGGGGCTGATTCACCATGGGGACCTCCTCGCGCAAAATCTTCGATGAGATGGGTCTACCGAGGCAAAAAAATCTTCCCTGGATCGAAGTATCTTTATATCGGGAAAAGGAAGGACGATACGGCATTTGTTCGATTTTTTTCAAAAGGAAGGTTGACTGTTCCTGGAACGAATGGTATCATTAGGTTGGTAGTCGTTGTCGAATTTTGTTGAGTCATTCAGAAGGGAGGCCTTTTTCGATGAAATCTACGGGTATCGTAAGGAAGGTTGACGAACTGGGTCGCGTTGTCATCCCCATTGAACTGCGCAGAACCCTGGGCATCGATGAGAAGGATGCGCTGGAAATCTACGTCGACCACGAGAAGATCATCCTCAAAAAATACGAGCCTGCCTGCGTCTTCTGCGGCAGCGCTGTTCAGGTTCAGAACTTCCGCGGCAAGATTGTCTGCCGGGAGTGCGCCGTTTCGATGGCGCAAAACGCGGTCGGCTGACTGGCTACATAATACCATTATTTCCAGCCAATCAAAAGGTCATGATCTTCCGTTGCAACAGGACGGGATGGGTTTGCGCCCATCCCGTTTATTCGTTTTCGGAGACGCGTTTTGCCTCTGCGACGAGTACGCGCAGTCGGTAAGCCTCCCGGCGCGGTATGCCCAGCTCCTGCGCCGCCGCCTTGAGGGCGGCCTTGCTGTCCATCCCCCGATCTTCGAGCAGCCGGAGCCGCTGCAGAAGCACCGCCGCCCGCTCGCTCTCGCCCTCCGGCAGCGGCGGAAGGCCTAAAAAGCCGCCGGCGGTCGCTTCGTTCCAAAGATCGGCGGTCCCCCCGGTTTTGTCAGCCGATTCGGCAGCAGGCGAGCGGCCGGCGATGACGAGGGTACATTCGCCGCGCACACCATCACGGACCGCTGCGGCCAGTTCCGCCAGCGAACCGCGGCGAACCTCTTCGAACTTTTTTGTCAGTTCCCGCACCAGGGCAGCGGGACGATCCGCTCCGAGGGCGTCGCAAAGGCTCTCGACGGTCTCCAGAATGCGGTGAGGGGACTCATAGAGGATCATCGTGCGATCCTCGAAGGCCAGACGGCGAAGCCGCTCCCGGAACTCCTTTTTCGGTCGCGGCAAAAACCCTTCAAAGACAAAGCGACTTGTAGGCAACCCGGACAGCACCAGCGCCGTCAGCGATGCGGTCGGCCCCGGCAGCACCTCCAAGGGAAGTCCGCGGTCGACACACTCCCGGACGATGTCTTCGCCAGGGTCAGAGATGCCGGGCAGACCGGCATCGGAGACTAGGGCCACCGTGGCGCCTTCCGCCACCCGGTCGAGGATGGCCGCGCCTTTTTGGCGGCGGTTGTGTTCATGGTAGGATGTGAGGGGAACGTGAATGTCAAAGGCGCTCAGCAGTTTGCGCGTGTGGCGGGTGTCCTCGGCGGCGATCAGGTCGGCCTCTCGCAGGGCTTTTAAGACCCGCAGGGTGATGTCCTCCAGATTGCCGATAGGTGTGGCGCAGAGGATCAGTTTCCCCGTCCCCGCCGGCTTTGCCGGCCGGTCTTCGGACAGGCTTTCCTGATTTTCTTCAGCGTCATGGTCATTCATCAAGAGGGCCTCATTCCTTATGAAGAAAGTTCACGCAGAAGAGACAGTCGTCGCCCCTGCGGGGCTGACCGAAGTTGACATGGCAGATGTGAAAGCCCTCCTTGTAGAGGCGGCTCAGGTTTTCATAGCCTTCACCCTGCAGTTGGCGCACGTTTTCATTGATCCGGCCCACCGCTTCGGGCGTCATATTGGCCCGTTCCGCCCGCAGGCGGTCATTCTCCTCTTCGAGGGTATAGATCTCCATCTTCAGAGCCTCGATCTCGGCCAGCATCTCCCGCAGTTGTTCTTCTAAGGCGATCACCCTGGCCGTCAGTCGTTTGTCCATCTGATCCACCTCCGCATCAAGAGGGGTCCTTCGCCTCGATCGATTACCGGACTTCCGGCCCTGGCGTTTCCGGCAGTTTTTCTCTGCGCTTTCCCATCTCTTTGCGCTCGTAGCAGTCGTTTTCGAACTTGAGACAGCACATCAGCCGGCCGCAGATGCCCGAGATCTTCGTCGGATTCAGGGACAGGTTCTGGTCCTTGGCCATCCGGATCGACACGGGCTCAAAGTCGCCTAAAAAGGAGGCACAGCAGAGGACGCGGCCGCAGCAGCCGATGCCGCCGATCATCTTCGCCTCGTCGCGGACGCCGATCTGGCGCAGCTCGATGCGGGTGCGGAAAACAGAGGCCAGGTCCTTGACGAGTTCCCGGAAATCGACGCGGCCGTCGGCAGTGAAATAAAAGATGATCTTCGAGGAATCAAAGGTGTACTCCACATCGACAAGTTTCATCGGCAGCTGATGGGCGGCGATCTTTTTTTGGCAGATCTCATAGGCGGAGGTCTCTTTGTTGCGGTTCTCCTCCACCTGTTTGACGTCTTCCGGCGTGGCGACCCGCAGCACTCGCTTTAAGGGGTTGACCAGGCTATCTTCGGGAACCTCCCGGGGGGAGATGACGATTTCGCCAAACTCGATGCCGCGCGCCGTCTCGACGATCACCTTTTCCTGCAGCGGGAGATTCAGGTCACCCGGGTCAAAGTAATACACCTTCCCCGTTTTCTTAAATCGGACACCGACAATCTTGACCAAGGACCTTTCCTCCTCAAGGTTTTGGGCCGATTCGTTCCGGCCTTTTGGTTATCCTCGTGAATCTATAGGTTAACTTTGGCTGCAGTCAAGGGCGTCAGGGGCTCTCCCCGGGCCAGATCGCGCAGCTTCAGCAGCGTGTCCTCCACCAGCAGCCGCGCGCTGGCGTTCGTATCTAACAGACGGCGTGCCGCCATGACCGTGTCCAAGGCGGTCAACAGGACCGGCAGGGGCCACCGGTCAGCGCCGCCGGTGATGTCGCCGTTGATCACAGGCACCTCCGCCCCGCCGGCGCCGGCGATCAGCAAGCGGTCTCGCAGCAGGAGCGTCAGGTAATCAAAAAACTCAGCGATGCCTTCCTTATCCTTGTCCCACTCCTCGGCGAGCTGAAAGATGCGGCTGTCACCGGTCAGGGCCAGTCCGTCGAGCACCTGGCGCGCTCTTTCCCGCCCCGCCGGCAATCCCTCGGCGGCCAGCCGGGCGGCGCGGTCCCAGCGCCCGTCAGCCAGCAGCGTCAGCAGGGAAACATGGCCTGCGGAAACGCCCTTTTCTTTCAAAAAGCGGGCGATCTCCCCGCTCGGGACAGGTTGAAAATAGACGGGCAGGCAACGGGAGCGGATCGTGGGCAGGATGCCGTGACCGCGGTCGGTGATCAGGATAAAGACAGTCGGTCCCGGCGGCTCCTCCAGGATCTTCAACAGGGCGTTGGCGGAGGGACCCTGCATCGTCTCCGCCTGTTCGATCAAGACGACCTGATGGGACGACAGGTAAGGGCGGTAGCGGATGCGCTTTTGCAGGTTCCGGATCTGTTCGATTTTGAGGGTTGTCCCCTCAGGCGACAGGCTGAAGAGATCAGGATGGCTGCCGCCCTGGAACTGCCGGCAGGCGGGACAGGATGCACAGGCATCGCCTCCTGCCCGTTCCAGGCAGAGGACAGACTGGGCGAAGGCGCGGGCGGCTGTCTTTTTGCCGACGCCCTGCGGTCCGGAAAACAGGTAGGCGTGGGCTACCCGGTTCGCCAAAAGGCCCCGGGACAACTGCCGGATGGCCCGTTCCTGGCCCGTGATTTGCAATAATCGCACCGCCATCTCTCCTAGGCAATGATTGATTTTCTTCCCGTCGGCCATGACCTATCCGTGACAGTAGGGCAGGTCGGGCACCAATCGGCGCGCAGCGTCGATGATCCGTCGGTGAACCTCGGCGATGGCGCCGCCGGCCGCGATGGGGCAGATGCGCGCCCGGTCCTTCTCGGCCAGTTGGAGAAAGCCCCGTCTGACCCGCTCGTGAAAAGCCGCCTCTTCCAGTTCCATGCGATCGACGCCTTGCCACTTAGTCCCTTCCGGCCGCCGCAGCCGCGCCCGGACGAGCCCTTCGCCCGTGTCGATGTCGAGCAGGAGCGTCAGATCAGGGGTCAACCCCCCGGTAGCCATCTCGTTGATCGCAGCCAACTGTTCCAGATCAAGGCCCCGCCCGAAGCCCTGGTAAGCCAGCGTAGAGTCGGTAAAGCGGTCGCAGATCACCACAGCGCCCGAGGCGAGGGCCGGCCTGATGACCTCGCTGACCAGCTGCGCCCGGGCGGTGGCGTAGAGGAACAGCTCCGCCATGGGCACCATGCCCTTCAAGGAAGGATCGAGCAAGACCCGGCGGGCCGCCTCGCTGACGGGTGTCCCCCCGGGTTCCCGCGTCTCCACAACGGGATAACCGAGTATGCGGAAGGCTTGGGCCAGCAGGGCGCCCTGGGTCGTCTTTCCGGCCCCGTCGGCTCCTTCCAGCGTGATGAACAATCCCGGCATAGCGCACCTGCTTCGCATGGTAGATTTGTTTACAATGATGGATGATGGGAAGAATGGCTCGACAAGATCTATTCATCAATAATGAACAACTCGCACAGACCCGGATCGGCGGCGCCCTGCCATTGAGCGCCGGCGCGGCGCAAGGCCTCGACAGTCTCGGCGATGTCAGCGGTGATGCGCTCCCCGGGGGCGACCAGGGGGATCCCGGGGGGATAGGGACAGATGAACTCGGCGGCCAGGCGACCGCGCGCCTCAGGCCAACTCACCCGGCGGCGAGGGGCATGGAAGGCCTCCCGCGGCGACAAGACCCTTTCCGGACAGCTGCTGTAAGCCGCTTTCAGCAACGGTCCTGAAGCGAAGGCGCTGATCCGATTCGGCTTCGCCACAGCCCCATAGGCGGCCTCTAGCGACAGATCGCGGAAGGCTGCCCGCAAGCGGGCGTCCGCGTCAGGGGGGTCAAAGGGCGAGAGCAAAAAGAGCAGGTAGTTCGGTCCAGCCAATTCGGCTTCGATTCCGTGAACCCGCCGCAGCCACTTGCGCGCCGCGTAGCCTGACGGCATAGCCCCGCGCAGCACCACGAGCAGGCGCGTCGGATCCCAGCCGGAGACGGCAGGATAATTGATTATTTCTTCACCCCAACAAAAAACTCCTTTGAGGTGATTGAGGTCTTTGCGCAGTCTTTGCGCCCGTTCAACCGTCTTGTGCCAGAGCATCTCGCCCTCCTCCTCCATCCGGCGGCGGGCCTCATCGAGGGAAGCCATCAGCAGATAGGAGGGGCTGGTCGTCTGCAACAGCGCCAGCGCGCGGGCGACTTCCTGGACAGCAGCGCCGGCGTTGATATGGAGCATCGCCGCCTGGGTGAGGGCGGGCAGGGTCTTGTGGCTGCCGTGAACGACGGCGTGGGCGCCGAGGCGCAAGGCCGCGTCGGGCAGCTGCGATGAAAACACATAGGCCGCGCCGTGGGCCTCATCGACCCAGAGAGCAGCCCCTTGCCGCTCGGCGGCTTGCCGCCAGGGGCTCAAATCCTCCGCCGTTCCCCAATAGGAGGGACGCAAGGCCAGCAGCGCCGCCGCGCCCTCGGCCGCCGCTTCCAAGCCGGAGGGATCAACGGCGAGGGGAAGTCCCGTCTCCTTTTCACAGAGCGGCGGAAGGTAGCGGGGAACGGCCCCGCTCAGGACCAAGCCGCCAAACACCGACCGGTGGCTGTGCCGGGGCAGGGCGAGGCGATCCCCCGGCCGCAAGCCGGCCAGGCAGAGGGCGTGGATGCCGACGGTCGCCCCTTGCACCAAAAAAAAAGTGGCCCCGGCGCCGAAGGCCCGGGCCGCCAGGCGCTGGGCATGGGCGATCACGCCTTCCGGCGCGTGGAGGTCATCGAGGCCGGGGGACTCGGTCGTATCGAGGTGGATCCCCAGGCCCGCCAGCGCGCGCCCCCTGCCGTGGCCGGGCGTGTGAAAGCCCAACGCGCCCTCCTGATAGTCTGCTTGCAGCGCCTGCCATAAAGGCCGCTCCCCCATCTTACGCCTCCCGCAACAACCTTTCTCATCATTGTATCACGGGCGGCCGCCCGAGGCCAAATGGCACCGCCAATCGGGACGCCGCCAGAGCCGGTCCAAGGAGTTTTTCAAGGTCCGGTAGGACACATTGTCGGTCGTCCAGGAGGGCAAGGCAGTCAGGCAACGGTTACAGAGAAAAACACCGCGGATCCAGAGCCCGCCGGCGATCCCTTCCGGCGGCACCTGCCGGCAGGTGGAACAGCGCGGCAACAAGGCGGCTTTTTTCATCCCGCTCACCTCAATAAAGCATTTCCCCATCATCAAGTATTGACAAGGTTGTTCCGCAGAGAAACAGTCGGGCTATATCCTATGGAGCTGCCTGAACTATTGTTCCGAAAAGCACCTGCCCTTCGGTCCCCTATTCTGACAGGATGGCTGTTCTTTCACCCTTTACAGGGGAACCCCTGCTCGGGTATAGTGAAACGGGGAGGTGTAGGACGTGACCATCGTCGGGATTGATTCGATCCGCCAGCAGATTCAGGCGCAGTGTCCCAAGCGACAATCCTTTGCCGATTTCTCCGATTCCCTGGCAGCCGCCATCAAGGCGCAGGCCCTCGGACAGAACGTCAGCCTTCCCCCGCTGCCGACGATCTCCCCATCAGCAACATTTGCCAATACGGGGATGTCGGCAGTCACTTCGGCGCTGTTCAACCATTTTGGCGTCGCCTCGACTGGCGGCGCGAAGAGCCTGTCTGCTCATGGCCGCCCGCAGGCGGGACAGGCCTACTCGGCGCAGACAAGCATCCACGCCGACAAATATGCCGACCTGATCGACCGGGCGGCGCAGAGATACAACGTCCCCGCCTCATTGATCCGAGGTGTGATCAAGGCGGAATCGAACTTCAACCCCCGTGTCGTCTCGCCCGCCGGCGCGATGGGACTGATGCAATTGATGCCCGGCACCGCCCGCTCTCTCGGCGTCCAAGACGCCTTTGACCCGGCCCAGAACATCGACGGCGGCGTCCGTTACCTCCGACAGATGCTGGATCGTTTTGGCGGCCGCGTCGACCTGGCCCTCGCCGCCTACAACGCCGGCCCCGGCAGCGTGGAAAAATACAAGGGGATCCCGCCCTTTGCGGAGACCCAGGCCTACGTGCCTCGGGTGCTCCGCTATCAGCAGGAAAGCCTGGCTTCCTCGGGCCAAGCCGTCGGTTGAAAGCCGTCGCAGCGCGCGACGGCTTTTTCCTCATCCGGCGACGCCAAGCGTATCGACAATCTGGCGCAGCACGTTTACAATGTCCTTATGAAGCATGGACAAACCATAACCACAGCAGCGACATGGAAGGGGCGGGAATCCTCATGACCTCGTCAACATTGGACAGTCTGCAGGAAGAGCGGGCCAAGCGCCTGGAAGAGGAATCGGCGACGCTCAACCGGCGGCTTCAGGATGTAGAGTCCCGGACAGAGGAACTGCAAAGACGGGTGCACGATCTGGTGCTGCGTCTGGACGAAGCCATCTCCTTGAACAATCTCTTCCTGGCCTACATTGAATCAAACGGGTTGACACAGGATTTCAAACACTTCTCCGAAGGGCTGACTCCGGCCAACGGAAAGGTAAATTAATCTGAAGCGGCGGCGACGATGGCGGCGGCGATAGCGGCGCCCACCTCGGAGCCGTTTTTTACTAACCGGACAGAGACCTGTCCCGCCTTTTCTGCGAGCAATTCGGCTAAGGCGCGCTCGAGGGCGCCGGCGTAGCCGGGCATCTTCTCGTAGAGGGAGCCGTCGATGGCGATGGTATGGCGCAAGGTCAAGGCCGGGTCTTCATGGCGCAGCACCGCCAGGTAGGTCGCCGCCACCAGGCGAGCTGAACGGCAGGCTGTTGCCGCCGCGATCCGCTGCAACAACCGGCGTTCCTCCCTCTCGCTCGCCTCAATGGCGGCGCGCGCCTGTAGCCAATCGCCGACCCGGCTCAGCTCGGCGGAACCATCGGCCTGGAGGTCGGAGAGATCGGCGGCGGACAGCGAATAGGGCCGCTCCAGCACCGGCGATGCTTGTCCCCCGAAGAGCCCCTTCGTCTGTATGAGTTCGAGCAGGATCAGGCGCAGCAGCTCACCGAGGTAAAGGCCGGACACCATCTTCTCAAGGCGCTGCGCCCCCGGCTGCGCGCTCTGTCCGTCGAGCCGCTCATCGAAGACCGAAGCCGGCGCGCCGTCGAAGTTGCCTGATTCCATGTTGATCACCATAGGCGCCTGAAAGGCCGGGACGAAACGGTCCAGGTAACAGCTGTTGTGGCCGGTGCCGATAATGGAGCCGATACGGGTGTGGCGATCGCTGTAGGTAGCCGTCAGCAGCGTTCCCACCGTGTCATTGATGATGGCCGCCGGGATCACCCGCTCCTTCAGGCCTTTGCGGGCCAAGGCGTCGCTCAGAAGCTGCCCCACATCATGGCCCTCAACGCCGGTGGTGTGAAACTCCTTGGCCCAGCGGATCAGCGTGGCCTGACCGATGTTTTCCTGACGAGCCGGGAAAGAAAAGGTATGGCCGAGGTAAAAACGCCCCTGATGATCGCCGATCGTTTCGGCGATCAGGGAGGCCAGAAAGTCAAAGAGTTCCTCCGCCGTCGCCGACTGGCGGCTGTAGTCGTAACGCCCGTCCGCCGCCCGGACTGGCCGGCTGAGACGGTTCAAGACCCGGCTCTGACCGCCCGCGAGCTCTATCAGCGCTACGCGCACGTTCGTCCCGCCGAAATCGAGGGCCAGAAAGGTTCCTCGCTCTTTCCCTGTCGGTCCGGCCAGGTAGGATGGCAGCATCTTCAGTGAGCCGCCTTTCCCCGTCAGGCCCTGTTCCATGGCCTGTTGAAACCGACTCGCCATAGCGTCCAAGGCCGTTGCAGGCAGATACAGGCTGTCCTCCAGTTCTTTCGCCGCCAGCGCCCATCTTCGCATCTTTCGCTCCCATTCCTCTCTTCATGGCAGTTTATCACCACGCCGACCTTCCTCTTTCGTCGACCGATGACTCGACAAGCGCGCTTCAATTCTTTACCAGTTTTAGTGTAATACCAAAACATGCAGATGTACAAGCAAAAACCGGCCCGCAGGCCGGTTTTATCTTCTGTCGGGCCCTCGTCCGTCATGTCAGCGGAATATCGTGGTTCTCTTCATACCGTTTCAGCAAGGGATAAGCGGCGATGCTCCAGGATAAGGATAGGATCGCCGAAATGAATCCGAACTGCAAGAAGGCGATCCAAGACTCGATGGGATGGTTGAGCAGGTAGATGAACAATCCGCACCAGAATCCCTGGCAGAAGGGGCAGCCGAGGAGCTTGCGAAAGAAGTAATGGACTTTTTTGAGCCGCTCCCGAACGGGCTTAAAGAGAATGAAATCGAAGAGGAAAAAGCGTATGCTCAGGGCAGCCAGCAACTCGGCGGCCATCACTTCATCGCCTCGATATCATCGTATCGGTCGACGAGAAGCTTCAATTGCTCTTTCGTCAGCGTCACCTGGCCCCCGTCATCGTCGGTGATGACGACCATCCCCTGGAAAACATGAACGGTAGGACAGCAACTGGACGAACACAGGCGCAATGTGATCAAGGATATCAACCCCTCCTTCAAAAATGTTAGAGCGTCCCCTATACAGGTTATGGGGAAGCCCCCCGGAGGGACCCTCAAAAAGCGGAGATCGCCTGGGGCTTTTGCCGAGCCTTCGGGCATTGACGCGGCGGCTATTTCCCTTTACGATTACATCATCAGGGTTGCACACAAGATGGGGCAAAATGGAACCAGATGGCTCCTCTTGACTCGGTTTACCGCAAGCCAAAAAGCCTTTTGACGCATCCGATGGATACGTCGAAAGGCTTTTTCCCATTCTTCGGAACGCTTCAATCGAGTGATACGATCACCAGCGTTGACGGCCGTGAGGAAAGGGGCATCTATTTGGCTGCCATCGGCAAGCCTGAACAGGTCACTCCCCGTTGAGGGCTTTTTTGAGGTTGCTCAGGTTCTCCCGTTGGATGGCGATGTAATCCTTGCCGGCTTTCAGTTGCTCTTCGGTGAGGCCGCCCAGCGGATTCAACACAAGGGTCTGGGCGCCGGCCTCCTTGGCGATGGCCTCGGCCAGCTTGGGGCTGATCAGCGCTTCAAAGAAGATGTACTTGACCTGATGCGCCTTGGCAAAGTCCGCAATCTGGGCCATCGTTTTCGGTGTCGGTTCTGTCTCCGGGTTGACCCCCATGATGCCGATCTGTTGCAGTCCGTAGTCGCGGGCAAGGTAGGCGAAGGCGCGGTGGGTGACGATAAAGGCCTTCTTTTGCACACCGGCCAGGCCTTCGCGAAACTCCTGATCCAGTGCGTCCAGCTTGTCCATGTAGTCCTTGGCGTTGTTTTCATAGTGCTCCCCGTTGGCCGGGTCGGCGGCGATGAGGCCCTGCTTGATGTTTTCCACTTCTGCCTTGGCCTGCTTCGGCGACACCCAGAAGTGGGGATCATACTCATGATGATGGCCCTCTTTTCCCGCCTCCTGGGCATCTTCTTGATGCGCTTCTGCCTTGTTGTCGTCTTCCTCATGACCATCGTCTTCGGCGTGCCCGTCGGCCTTGTGCGCCTCTTCATCATGTTCATCGGCAGGCAGCCGTTCCAGCCCTTTGCCCGCCTCTACAACCGTCACGTTTTTCAGGCTGCCGGAGTTCATCACCTTGTCGAGCCAGCTTTCCATGCCGCCGTTGACGACAAGCAGGTTGGCCTTCGCTATCGCCTCCATGTCCTTGGGTGTCGGTTCCCAGGTATGCGGCTCAACCCCCGGCGGGACGAGATTGACCACGTCTACCTTATCCCCGCCGACCTGCCGAGTGAATTCATACATGGGGTAGATGCTGGTCACCACCTTGAGCTTGTTCACAGCGAGCGCAGTATCGTTCGGCTTTGACACCAGCCCTTTCGAGACGCAACCGGCCAACAGGACCAGTGATAACAGCCCAGCGCCGAAAATATGTACCGCCTTCTTCACCTTAGGCTACTCCTTTCTTTTGTTTATTCCATCTTGCGCAAGAATAACCCTAAATAAGATTATTCTTATTTTATCCTAGCACTTGTCTGCCCGAGAGGCAATACCTCCATATTCAGTAAATATTCTTCCGTCATTTGCGAAAAAAAAGCCCCTTGCGGGCAAGATGCAAGGGAATGTGCGAAGATTATTTGCTATAGATGTAGGGGCACCTCGATGGTGCAGACAGACTTTCCTGTAATGCCGATTGGCTAGTCAAGGTCAATGCCCTTGCGCGCCGCCACCAACCGGAGGGTGTACTCGCCGGCAGGGCTCATCGGCTGCTGGATAAGCCGGGCCACTTCATCACCGGTGAAGGGAACGGCCTTATCGGCAAGGGCCGGCGGGGCATCCTTCAGCGCGACGGAGACGGTCAGGCAAACGCTGTAATCGGCCTTGTCCACGAACAACTCATAGCCGCGGATGGCGCTTTCGAGCTCGGAAAAGGCGCTTGGCGCCCTTCCCGCCGCCTCGGCCAGGTGGCGGGAGAGCCATCGGACGAGGCTGAAATGGGACGTTCCCGCTTGCAGGTCCTCTTCCAGCAGTTCGCCGTACAAGGTCGCGCCGGCAGGCGTCTGGCTACCGGGGACGATAGCTTCGCTGCCGTCGCTCGGCAGGGTCACCCAGGCATGTACCTTCAGTTCCGTCAGGAAGGCGTTGTAGCGGTTGACTTCCGTGGCTGTTTTCATGGTGAGCATCTCATGGTTGGCCGCCTGCAGCTCTTTATAGACGGACCGGAAGACGCGGTGGGTGAACGCATCGGTGCGGAAGATCTGCAATTCAAGGGCGTTTTCACCGGCTCTGCCTGTCTTGCCGTAGGGGTTAATGTGCAGGACGCCCAGTTTGGGCCGGTTGACAGGGACCTCGCCGGAGGCCAGCCATTCCTGGGCGGCCAGCAGGCGGTGGCGGTTGATCCGTTCCACCAAGTCATAGATGCCGGAGCGCATGGGAATGTCGGAGTAGTAATGAAAACCGTCGAAGGACTTGTCCCGATGAAAGACGATGTCAGGGTTTTTGGCGCGGAAGGCAGCTTTCATGTCCTCCGGCACGTCGACATAAAAATCACGGATGGCATCGACGATGCTGATATCGCCCAATCGATAGTAGGGCATGGGCTGCGTCAGGCTGAACAGGTTCCATCGCGATTCCTTCGCCCGGACAGCCTCAACAGGGGAACCGGCCGCCGCAGCCTTCGCGGTCCCGGCTTGCGGCACTGTCCCGCCGGCGGGTTTGCCGGATCCGCCAAAAAGCTTGCTGAAAAATCCTGCCATAGTTATCGCCTCACCTCTGCATTCATTATACTAAAGCCAAACCAGATTTCCACTCCTGTTGATTTTATCTGTTTTTTCCTATGCAAAAAAGCGGTTGAGGGCGCCTCAATCCGCTTTTTTCCTAATTCAATGATTCACCTATAAAAAGTGCCGGTTATGAAAACAGCTCGCTGTTGACCAGATTGGGTGGACGGCGTCCCTCCAGAACGGCCTGGATGTTTTCCACCGCCATCAAGCCCATCCGCGTCCTCGCTTCCACGGTGGCACTGCCGATATGGGGGGAGACAACGACGTTGGGCAATTCCAGCAGCGCCTCCTCCGGAGCGACGGGCTCTTCAGCGAAGACATCCAAACCGGCGCCGCCGATCACCCCTTGCTGGAGCGCTTCGGTCAGCGCCTCTTGATCCACGACGCCGCCGCGGGCCGTGTTGATCAAGATGGCCGTCGGCTTCATCATATTCAACTCTTTGGCGCCGATCAGGTGGCGCGTTTCCAGGGTCAGCGGCGTATGGAGGGATACAAAGTCCGACCGGCGCAGCAGTTCCTCAAGGGTGCAGTACTCAATCCCCAGTTCCGCCTCGGCTTTCGGGTTGCGACGGCGGGCGGTGTAGAGAACATGCATGTTAAAGCCGCGGGCCCGGCGGGCCACCGCCTCGCCGATCCGTCCGAGGCCGACGATGCCCAGCGTTGAGCCGAAGACATCCCGCCCTAGCAACAGTTGGGGATGCCAGGCGATCCAGAAGCCGTCCCGTGTGAACCGGTCTGCGGCGATCAGGTTGCGGGCCGTTGCCAGCAGCAAGGCAAAGGCCAGGTCGGCGGTGGCTTCGGTGAGCGCATCCGGTGTATTGGTGACGGCGATCCGGCGCCGGGTCGCAGCGGCGATATCGATGTTGTCATAACCGACACCGTAATTGGCGATGACGCGCAGCTTTTTACCGGCTTCGATGACATCGTCGTCGATGGGGTCGGTGATCATGCAGAGCAAGGCGTCAGCGTCGGCGAGCATCCGCTGGAGTTCACCTTTTTCCGGCGGCGGGAAGGCCGGCCAGAGATCGAGGCGGGCGAACTCCTTGATCCGGTCGAGAGCCGGCTGAGGTATCTCCCGTGTAACGAGCACTTTCGGGCGCAGTGAATGGTTCATCGAGGCGCTCCTTTCTACGTTCAAAGAAGGACGAACACTATGATCATACCGCCAAGGGTGAGACTTGTCGAGCCTTCTATTGTGCTGATTATAGTGCAGACCAGCGCCGAGAGAGCCGCCGGTGCCGCAAAATAAGGAGCCTGCCATGCAAGGGGCAGATGTTTTTACCACATCTTCACGGCACGACGGGAGAATGGGTCAAAATCGGCCAGCAAGGGGCGCAGGCGCCCGTAGTTCCGCAATACGCCGTCATCCAGGGAGATGGCGATCTCTTTCCGGGCAAACTCCGTCAGTTGCCTCGCATAAGCCGCCATTTCCTCTGCTACCGACCTGCTTTGCACCGCCGCCAACCGGGGCGCCAGGTGATCACGCCGGAGCCGCTCCAGTGTATCCGGCCCCAGGCGGTGCAGATAAACGATGGCCTGGAAGGCTCTCGACGGGGAAGAGGCGAAGAGCCAGTAGATGGGTCGCTTGCGGTAGGCCTTGATGTGATCGCCATAGAACTCACTGCGAAAATAGCGACGCAGCCGCTCCTCCCCTGTCTCGCCGCCTTTGCGGCGGAGGGCGTCGGCCAACCAGTTTAGGTTTTCCTCGACCGTCTCTTCACCGAAGACGTAGGCCAGGAATGACTGCAACCGGCTGACGACGTCATCGGCGCCGCTTTGCCGTTCGTCGATCGGGAGAATGCCGTCCGGTACAGGTCGAAAGGGGCCATACGCCCCTTCGTCGTAAACACCGCCGGCATAGATCAGACCCGGCCGATCGGGCGAGTAACGCCCGAGGATACAGCCGACGGCATAGGACAGAAAGGAGCGGGCATCCCCTTCGCGGTCCGCCCGGGCGAGGGTGATGTCATCGTCACTGACGGCCGGAGACATCTCCCCATCAAGGCCGTACAAGGACAGGAGCAGGGCATTGACCTTTTCCTCATTGGCGCGCATCTGCTCCAATCGCTTTTCGGCCTCCTTTTGCCAGCGGGAGAAGGCGTCTTCCAGCGTCACGGCCCCTCGCCGATACGTCAAAAAAGGGTGCGCATCAAAATCTCGGGAGTTTTCTCGGTCATCCCAATCCCGCCGAGCCAGCCGGACGTTTTCCTCAGCCAGGCGCTCGATGGCCTGCCGTCGTCGATCCTCGGGCGGGCAGTCGGGGACAGGCAGGGCGGCGATATTGCCGACCTGGAAGTTGAGTGTCGGGTTCAAGACCCGCATCAGATAGAAGGACAGTTTGCTGCACAGGAAAGCGAGCAGGAACAGCCGGTCCTGATCTTTCGGAAAAAGGGATGACCCCCCCACATCGAAGATGAATCCCGGCGGCGTATAGCGAACGCCGAATTTGGATGAACTGACAAAAGACCAGGTGATCCCTTCCCGAAAGTACCAGTCGCGGTTGCGGATCACCGAAGGGGCGTGCTGCCGCACCGCCTCGCCGTCACCGGACCAATCGATCACATAATCCTGGTTTCCGTACCACTTGCGGTAACGCCCACCCTTGTTATAGGGGATCCATCGCCGCCCCGAAGCGAGCGCCGCCTCCGGTCCTGTCAAGTCGAAGCCGATATCAGCGACACTGACCTCATGCCAGAGCCGGAGGAAGCGGTCGTTGTCGGCGGTGGCCAATCCTTGCTTGGGCTCTGCCAAGCGGCGCAGGGGCGGGTTCTTTGCGAAGGCCGCCCGTACCGCCGCGGAGACCCAGTAGGCGATAGGTGAACCGGCGATGGCGAGAAAAGCCTCTCCGCCGCGATGGAGATACCGCTTGCCCATCGGTGGAAAAGCGCTCGGCGCGTCACCTTCCAGATCCTCCGGGGCCACGTGAACAAAGGTTCCCACCGCCTTCGGATCGCCTTTGCGCAGCACCGTCGCCACAGTGCCGAAGGCGATACCCATGACCATGTTGGCCATATGAACCATGGCGATGATCCCGTACTCCCGAAGCAGATGCCGCCGGTATTCCTCATAGGTGGTCAGGAACATCCAAGACTGCATGGTGACAGTCACATGGTAGCCGCCTTCCGCAACAAGGGACTCCATCCGTTCCATGAAAGCGGCGAAGAGATCGCCCTTCGTCCGGGGATAGTGCTCCCGAAGGAAGCGACGCAGTTCGGGATTCATGTTGCGGATGCCCATATAGGGCGGGTTGGTGATCACCACATCATAGGTTTTTGTCAGCATCCGCGCCTGCCGCAACACTTTTCTTACCTGGAGCAAAACGTCGTCCAGTGACCTGTCATTCAGAGGCGACCCGTCATCGCTGACTGTTTTTTCGGCGCCCCATCGATTCCGTCGTTCCCGCTCGATCGCGTCGAGCCGCTGTTCCCAGTAGTCGAAAGCGATCTTTACGGGTCGCAGCAGAGAACCGAAGTGGTTGGCCTCTGCAAAGAGCGACAGCAGTGAGGCCAATGCGTCAGAGCCGCGCTCACTCTGGTCGGGCTTGTCTTCGCAAGGCTTTTTGTCCGCTGATTCGTCCGCACCTTCCCCTTCGACCGCTCCATCTGCTCCGGCAAGCAAACAGGCGATCGCGCGGACATCCATCCCTTTCGTCTCCTGCAATGGGAATACCCTGACTCGCGGCGGCTGTTGAAAAACCAGCGGGGTCCGTTCCCTCGCTTTCATGAGCAATGCAAAAACGGCGAGACGGGCCGCACGCTCATCTACATCAAGACCAGCCAGATTCTTCTCCAAAATGATCGGGACATAGTCTTCCGGGGGGAGCCCGCAGCTTTCATACAGGTCAGCCAGCAGGTCGAAGGCGTAGACCAGGATATGACCGGTGCCACAAGCAGGGTCGAGCAGCCGGATGGATTCAAGTCTCCTCGCTCCCGGCATCATCGTTCCCGGTTGCCTCATCCCATCTGCAGCCCGTCCCGCTTCCCCTTCACCAGGCAGAAAATAGCGCCACCGGCTGGTCCAGCGCCCGTGGCGATCCCCTTGCGCGCAGAGCCGCCCGAGCGAATTCTCGACCATGAACCGGACGATCCAGTGGGGTGTGAACAACTGGGTCGCTGCCGGGATATCAGCCTCTGCGATCTTGTGAGCTGCAGGACGGGTGAAGACCTCATCTTTTTTCTCTGCCCAGTAGAACTGGTGCAGCCAACCCAGCACCTCCACATGGCGAAAGTCCTCCTCCGGGATCTCCCCATAGAGGCGGTGGGCTACACCTTCCCTTTCCCAGATCGCCTCCGGCAGCCATCGCTCCGTCCAGGGAGGACAGGGATCGGCGAAGAGGTCTGTAATCGACTGCCAGAAGCGGCACTGTTCGATCATGCGTCGCCGCTCGTCCCCCGGGTCGTTCAGGCGCAAGCCCTCCCTTTCTGCCCCTTGTCCATCCTGCCGGCAGTGGTTCTGCCCTTGATCGTCCCGCCCCAAGTAGCCCCTCACTTCCAGGAAGCGCAAGGCGATCAAGCGGATAAACCAGGTATAGGCGACGGTTTCGACGGTAGATGCATCCGCATGAGGTGCCTTGGCCTTGGCTTCAACAGCATTCGGCGCGCCAGCGCTAGTGGCATCGGCCGCACCGGTGCCTTGGGCGGCTTGCGCAACCAGGCGGACCAGTTCCGCCCGGGCGCGGACGGCAAAATTCTTTAAGGCTCCTTTGTTCATCGACGCCTCCGTCTCGGCCATACTTTTTGAAAACAAGGGCGCCCCCGTGAAATCCCTTACGGTCTTTCCGGGGGCCTTCCTGTTCCCGATTATCGTCTCCTACCGGAGAGGGCGGCCACTTTTTTCTGGGCCTCCTCGTCGCCCTGCTCCGCCGCCTTGCGATACCATGCCAGGGCTTCCTTCCGGTCTTGCGGGAGACCCTGACCCTCCTCATACATGAAGGCCAGGTTGAACTGGGCGTCCATGTGGCCCTGTTCCGCCGCTAGGCGATACCAGCGCACCGCTTCGGCGTCATCTTTTTCCACACCCTGGCCAAGGGCGTAGAGAAGAGCCAATTCAAACTGGGCATCGGCCTCACCCTGTTCAGCCGCTTTCCGGTACCACGCCAGCGCGCGGCTGTCGTCGCGATCGACGCCGCGTCCCTCGGCAAAAAGGCGCGCCAGGTATAACTGCGCCTCCGCGATCCCTTGGGCCGCCGCTCTCTCGTACCAGCGCGCCGCCTCCGCCTCATCAGGGGCCAAGCCCGTTCCATCCTCATAGAGCATGGCCAGGCTGAGTTGGGCCAGTCCGTGTCCCTGTTCGGCCGCGCGGGCAAACCATTCGACGGCCTGTTTTGCGCTTTGGGGAACCCCCCGGCCTTCTTCGCAGCGGAGGGCCCACTGGTACTGGGCCTCTGCGTCGCCGCCTTCCGCTGCTTGGCGGAGCGCCGAAAGGGCCGGGTCGTAGACAGGGCCTTTTTCCTTCTCCGTCTTCAAAGGCGATCACCTCGGATTCATCTTGTGCTGCCTCATCTTCTTCTATTTCATGTCGGCCTGTCATTTTCCTTCAATAAAATCAACGCAAAAGTCAAGGCAAGTGCCTGCCAAAAAAGCACCACGCCGCCTACGGTTAGCACGACTTTTCGCCTATTCAGTTCGCGGCGCCTCTTCTCGGCTCGGCATCTCCGTAACGGCGCAGTTTAGCCAAACTGCCACAGCCCAATCACCGCAATCACCAGCAGGAGTCCGGCAATGACCGCCATGTCCACAGCCCCCGGTTTCTCGGTGCGATAGTAGGTGCGACCGGGCAGGCCAAAGCCTCGCGTCTCCATAGCCATGGCCATCCGTTCCGCTCGCTGCAGTGACAGATTCACCAGGGGCAGGGCCAGCGGGAAGATCGCCCTCAGCCGAGCCAGCGAGCCGCCGCCGAAGTCGTGGGCCCGCGCCTCCTGGGCCTCGCGGATCAGGCGCACCTCTTCTAGGAATGTGGGAATGAAGCGCAGCGACGTGATGAACAAAAAGGCGTAGTCATAGGGGACTTTCAGGTATTCCACCAGCGCCAGCACGGTGCTGCGCATGGGTGTCGTCAGCAAAAACAGCAGGAAGCTGGTGACGATGGTGGTCATGCGCAGAGCCATGGCGATCCCGAACAGCAGCCCTGCGTCGGTGACGGCCAGCCAGGAGACGCCGGCAATGGGACCGACGATGACATTGCCTTCGGTGACGAAAAAGACCTGCAAGAAGATGAGGATGAGGGCCACCTTGAAGAGCCCCTTGACGGCGAGCAGCGTTTCACGGCCGACGCCGGCGACAGCAGAGAGGCCCAGCAGGGACAAGAGCAGGACCGACAGGGAGAGGGGATCGCGGAGCAAGAGGCTGATCGTCAGCACCGCCAGCGCTGCCGCGAGCTTGGTCAGCGCATGCAAACGGTGAACCGGCGATGACGCAGGGACATACTCGATCGTCACTGACATGCGGCCGCCCTCCCTGCCATCGCCTCTTGGCCGCCTGCGCATCCCCTGGCCAGCCGAGCGACGGCGGCGGCAAGGGCGTCCACCGAATCGACAGATGGGGAAACGCCGAAGGGTGCCAACCGGCGGCCCAACGCCGCTGCCAGCGGCAACCGCAGTCCCGCCGCTTGCAGGGCCGCCTCATGGCGGAACAGTTCCGCCGGCGGGGCGTCAAGGGTGATCCGGCCATCATTTAATAGGAGCACCCGGTGGGCGTACTCGTGGACCAGATCCATGTCATGGGTGATGAACAGCACAGTGTGGCCGCGCCGGTTCAATTGCTGCAGGATCGCCATGATCTGCCGGGCCTCCCGGTAATCCTGGCCGCCGGTCGGTTCATCGACGATGAGCACCGGCGTCTCCATGGCCAGCACAGCGGCGAGGGCTGCCCGTTTACGCTGGCCTCGGCTGAGGAACGCCGGATCGCTGTCCCGAAAGCCCGCTAACCCGACGGCAGATAGGGCTGCCTCCACCCGGGCTGTCACATCAGCGCCGGTCATGCCAAGGTTGCGGGGACCGAAGGCCACCTCGTCAAAAAGGGTCTCATGAAAGAGCATGTGATCGGGGTTTTGGAACACATAGCCCACCGTCCGGGCGAGGCGGGCGACGGGGACATTGCGCGTATCCTGGCCAGCGACAAGAACCGTCCCGGCCGTCGGCTTCAAGATGCCGTTGCAATGCTTGGTCAGCGTCGTCTTCCCGGCGCCGTTGCGACCGATGAGGGCGATCATCTCGCCGGCGCCGATGGTCACGTCCACGCCCTGCAAAGCCTCCCGACCGGAGCGGTAGGCGTGGCGCAAACGGCGCGCCTCAATGATGACGTTGCGGCAAGCCGACCTATCGTGCGCCCCGTTGCCGTAAGCTGACCTATCGTGAACGGCCTTGCCGTGCACTGTACTGTCGTGCGCTGTTTTGCCAGGCACTGACTTGTCACTGCTCCCTTTGCCGCCGCGAATAAGATCCATCGGCTTTTCCTCCCCCTTTTTATAACTCCGGCCCTTCCGGTTCGAGCAGTCGGCGCGTCAGTTGAAAGGCTTCATCGACCGTCAAGGGCAGGGACGGCGCGCCGGGCGATCCGAAGGCCGGGATCAGACCTTCGCGGACAAGCGCCTGGCCCAACCGGACGGGAGCCGGGATTTCAATCCCCAGCTTTTCAAAGACGCTCCCCTGGAGCAGCGCCTGCCGGGGCGGTCCCTCCAGGGCGACGCGACCCTGATCCAGGAGGATCAGTCGATCGCAGAACAGCGCCAGATGGCTCACCTTCTGTTCGGCGATGATCACCGTGATCCCCTGCTGTCGGTTCAATTCGGCCAGGACGTGCAGCACCGCTTCCGTCCCGTCCGGATCCAGTTCTGATGTAGGCTCGTCAAGGACAAGGATGGCAGGCGCCAGCGCCAGAGCGGCAGCGATGGCCACCCGCTGTTTTTGACCGCCCGAAAGGCCCTTCGTGGGCCGATGACGCAGGTCTGCAATGCCGCAGGCGGCCAGGGCGCTGACGATGCGCGCCTCCATTTTCGCAGGGGCGACGCCGGTGTTTTCGAGGGCGAAGGCGATCTCTTCCTCGACGATGGGCGATACGATCTGCCCTTCCGGGTCGTCAAAGACGCTGCCGATCAGGCGGGCCAGATGAGGGGGGGCGATCCGGGCGACGGCCAGACGTCCCTGCCCTTCCGGCTCGATCCAGACCTGTCCCTGCTGGCTTCCCGGCTGAAAGTGGGGGATGACGCCGTTGATGCAGCGGAGCAGGGTGCTTTTGCCTGCCCCGGTCGCGCCGGTGACGACGACGAATTCGCCCGATTGAATCGACAGGTTGACTTCGCTCAACGCCGGCGAGGCCGCATCGGGGTATCGAAAAGACAGGTTTTCTATGTGGATGGCCGGCACTGGCGTTACCTCCCCGTGTTCTGCTTGATCATTTCAGAATTTCAGATCGCAATCATTATTCACAATCGATATTGCTGGTTCGGAATATCACGGCAAAGCCTTTTATCGGTGGAGGCGAACCATTACAGCCGCAGAAACTTCTTGGCCGGCAGGTAGACGGCCTGGGCGATGACGGCGTTGAACAAGGTCACCGGGAGAACGACGCCAACCAGCGCGCCCTGGGCAGCAGCGGCCGGCAGGTTCAGGGCGAACTTGTTGATCAAGACATAGAGGGAACCGCTGACCAGGGTGCCGATGACAGTGGCGACGAGGGGTTTGAGGGAGTAGCGGCCGATGGTCACGTCGGAGAGGGTGGCGACGATCATGGCGCAGGCCAGGGCGCCCGCCGGTTCAGACGCCAGGTTGATGTAGGGGATCGGCGACTTGGAGGTGACCATGCTGAGGGCGCCGCCGATGATGCCGATGGCCAGGGCTTCCCCGAACTTGGGCCGGACCAGGACGATGGACAGGCAGTACATGGCGATGACGAAGTTCGGCGTGATGCCGAAGATGGGCGGCGCAACCATGCGCAGGACAGCGCCGATGGCGATCAGCATGGCCACGACGGCCAGTTGTTTCGTCCGGCCAGCGCCTGTCTGGGCGTATTGGGCCTCATTATTCAAGGCGACGGGACGATTGTCTCCGTTCATTCTGAACCCCTCCTGATTGTTCTGATTCCATTGATGCTCTCCTGGACTTGAAGATTGTTCTCCGTGGTTTTAATCGGCTTGGTTAATGAACGGCCCGATATTTGCCGAGAAAACCAAAAAAGCCAGACCGAGTTTGGCCTGGCTTGAGTGGCAAATAGGATGCTCCAATCGCTCCGAAATACTCCGTTTTAAAGCGCTTCTCGGCTCAACTCAACTCGGCTCAACTCCTCTCTTATGCAATTGTGCTCTCCACTCATCTCTACTCCGGCTCCGAGGCTCCCCCGAAACCGCGCTCAACCCTCGGAAAGGCTGATTGAGATCACTATACCACAGGACTGTTACGCGCGCTAGGGGTAACTTCGAAAAACACTGTCGAATACACTTCGTCACCTGAACATACTTTACACAAACATAACAAATACTCTTGATGCGATGCGCTCTTATCCACTTTTTCAATGTATAATCTCAGACAAAGGGTCCGCGCTTTCAGCGGTGTCGGAATGAATGATAAAAAGGAGTGATCCATCCATGCCGGAAACTGTGGGAAAAAGACTGTCCCTCCTCGATCGCTACCTCACCCCCCTGATCTTTTTGGCGATGCTGGTTGGGGTAGCCTTGGGCAATTATGTCCCAGGCCTTGTTGACGTGATTCATCGCTATCAGGTCGGAACCACATCCATTCCCATCGCCATAGGTCTGATCCTCATGATGTATCCGCCACTGGCAAAAGTGCGCTATGAGAAGATGGGGGAAGTCTTTCGCAATTACAAGGTGCTGGCTCTCTCCTTAGTTCAAAACTGGCTGATCGGGCCGATCCTCATGTTTGCGCTGGCGCTGATCTTTCTCAAGGACTACCCGGACTACCTGATCGGCCTCATCCTGATCGGGTTGGCCCGATGCATCGCCATGGTGATCGTCTGGAACGACCTCGCCAAGGGAGACACCGAGTATGCGGCCGGCTTAGTGGCCTTCAACTCCCTATTCCAGGTGTTGTTTTACTCCTTCTACGCCTTCGCCTTCATCACTGTCATGCCGGGCTGGTTCGGCCTGCAAGGCCTGGAGGTGACCATCACGATCGGCCAAATCGCAGAAAGTGTCTTCATCTACCTGGGGATTCCCTTCATCGCCGGCATGGCTACCCGCGCCCTATTCTTGAAGGCCAAGGGACGTCAGTGGTATGAAAGCCAGTTCATCCCCCGAATCAGTCCGCTCACGTTGGTTTCGCTGTTGTTCACCATCATCGTCATGTTCTCCATCAAGGGAAAAGTCATCCTGCAACTGCCGTTGGACGTCCTTCGCATCGCCCTTCCGCTCCTGCTCTACTTCCTCATCATGTTTCTGATCTCTTTTGCGATAGGGAAAAAAGCGGGCGCCGATTACCCCAAAACGACGACCCTGGCCTTTACGGCCGCCAGCAACAACTTCGAGCTTGCCATCGCCGTCGCTGTCGGCGTCTTCGGCATTGAATCAGGCGCCGCCTTTGCTGCGGTGATCGGTCCGTTGATTGAAGTGCCTGTCATGATCGCCCTCGTCAACCTGGCATTGCGATTTAAAGAGAAATACTTTGAAAAAGCGAGTTCGAGTGAATCCTAGCCTGTTTTTCGGCTTATTCAACAAAAGAAACCTCCGTCTGCAGGGTTATAATATCAATTTTTTTTGATATAATAGGAGCAGGAGTTGATCAGATGGACGTCGTCAAAATCGCCAAAGCCTTCTCGGACCCCTTGCGTTGGCAGATCTTCTTGCGTATCGCCAACCGGGAAGCGGCATTCTACGAGACAGACAAACCGGGCGTCTGCGTCTGTGACTTGGTCGAAGGCATGGGGTTGCTCCAATCCAAGGTTTCCTACCACATCAAAGAGCTGAAGGAGGCCGGCTTGATCTCCGAAGTGGCCCGAGGGAAATGGAACTACTATAACGTGAACCGGGACACCCTGCAGGCCTACCTCCACACAATGGGCCAACTGTTTGGTTCGTAATCTTTTTTTGCCTTATCGCATCAAAAATTCTCGATGAATCGACACTGTTAGGAGATGGAAAACCATGTTTGAATGGATTGCCGACCTCGTCGTGTACCAGTGGATCGGCCTCACCAAAGGAGAGCACCTCACAGAAGCGCTGCACTTTTTTATCTACGATGTCATGAAGATCCTCTTCTTGCTGACGGTGATCATTTACGCCGTCTCGATCATCCGCAGCTTCTTCCCTCCGGAGCGAACGAAAAAGATCCTGTCCCACAAACGGGAGTTTTTAGGCAACATTGTTGCCGCCCTGCTGGGCGTGGTCACCCCGTTCTGCTCCTGCTCGGCCGTCCCCATGTTTATCGGACTCGTCGAATCCGGCGTTCCGCTGGGCGTCACCTTCTCCTTTCTGATCTCTTCCCCGATGGTGAACGAGGTCGCCCTGGTCATGTTGTTCGGATTGTTCGGGTGGAAAATCGCGGGCATTTACATGGCCACCGGCTTGACCGTCGCTGTCGTCGGCGGGATGATGATCGGTCGGGCCAAGATGGAGGATCAGGTTGCTGACTATGTCTACCAGGTCAAACTGCCGGAGACAGAGATTGAATCGCTCACATGGCAACAGCGTCACGACTATGCCCTGCAGTATACGAAAGACATCCTGAAAAAGATCTGGATCTATGTCATCGTCGCCATCGCCATCGGCGGCCTGATTCACGGGTACGCGCCGGAGGACTTCCTGGTTCGTTATGCCGGACCTGACAACCTCTTCGCCGTGCCGCTGGCAGTGCTCATCGGCGTTCCCTTATACTCCAACGCGGCAGGAACGATTCCGATCGTCCATGTGTTGATGGAAAAGGGCATGGCCGTGGGCACGGTGCTCGCCTTCATGATGGCCGTCACCGCCCTTTCCGTGCCGGAGATGATCATTTTGAAGCAGGTGCTGAAGCCGAAGCTGATCGGTGTATTCGTGGGGATCATGGCGGTAACGATTACCTTTGTAGGGTATCTCTTTAACGCCATCCTATAAACCATTAACGGGAGGAATATCGTGATGGAAATCAAGGTCTTGGGCGCAGGCTGCGCCAAATGCAACCAGTTGGAAGCGCTCGTCAAGCAAACGCTCCAGGAACTGGGCAAGGAAGCGAACGTGGAAAAGGTGACTGACTTCCCGACGATCATGTCCTTCGGCGTCATGGCGACGCCGGCCCTGGTTGTGGACGGGAAGGTGAAGGTGTCGGGGAGGATTCCTTCCGCCGCCGAGGTAAAAAGTTTTTTGGGCTGATCCCGCTTTTGCCGATACACTGCGACTGACTTGTCCGTGCAACTGGCCGACCTTGTTCATCAATGGTCGGCCAGTTGTCGGTACAGCAGGTGCAAAAGGCACCTTGTTTTGTCTCGCTTTCCGAATCATCCTTTTAGGGGAGGATGCCATGAGCAAGACCGTCCGTTGGGCCATTCTTGGACTCGTGTTTTTTGCTGTTGCGAGTATCCTCGCCTACAAAGAGTATCAAACCACCGGCAGTGATCGTCTGCTTTCTTCGACACCTTTTCAGTCAGAAAAAACAGAGTTCGTCAATGCCAGCATCGTTATCGAAAATGCAAAAAAGGCCAAAAAACCGGCATGGATCCTCTTCCATTCACAAACATGCCAATCTTGTGTGGAAATGGAGCAGCTCTTTCGCAAAATCGAGCCTGAACTGAATCAAAAAATCGCCTTTGTTGACGTCGATGTGAACGACCCGGCCAACAAATACCTGCTTCGCAATTTTGAGGTTCGCATGATCCCGACAACAGTGCTATTGGACGGACACGGTGAAAAGCATTGGGTCCGCGTCGGCGCCATCGCAGAAGCGGAACTGCGGAACCGACTGGAACGCTTGGCCGGTGCGTCATGATCGAGAGCCTGACAGCATTCATTGAGACCGTTGTAATGCAAGGACACTGGCTGGCCATGCTGTTCGTCTTTTTAGGCGGCCTATTGACAAGTATCGGTCCTTGCAACCTGTCGATGGCGCCGGTGCTTTTTGCTTACATTGCCGGGACGGGACTCAATGAACAACAGGGGCCTTCGAGGGGCGACTGGCGGCGGGGCTTGACACTTTCCCTGTCTTTTACGCTGGGTACTGCTTGCACCTTTGTTCTCCTGGGCCTGCTCATCGCCTTCGTCGGTGGCCTTTTCGGTTTTGCCCAGCAAGCCTTCATCTACCTGGCTGCCTTCGTCTGTCTGCTGATGGGACTGGTGATGGTCGGCGCGCTGCCCGATGTGGTCCCTTCACTCAGCGGCCTGTTCGGCCGATTGGGTCAGGGCATGGGCAATAAGGGCCGCCAATTTCGCGGTCATGGCGGCGCTTTTTTCCTTGGATTGTTTTTGGGGCTTACCGGTTCTCAGTGCGGGACTCCGGTGCTGCTGGCGATCCTTGGTTATGTGCTCAGCCAGGGCGCATTGTTGTACGGGGCGATGTTGCTATTTTTGTACGCAATTGGGCGGGGCGTCCCGCTGATCGCGATCGGAACGGTGACGGGGTTCGCCGGTTTCATCCCCCGCATCGCCCCATGGGGACCTCGGCTAGAGCGCGGCGCCGGAGGACTGCTGATCTTGCTCGCTTTATTTATGCTCTGGAATGCCTGATCATGGTGATGAGGAGGAATTAATCATGTCCGAAACATGGTATCCCGTGATTGATTATGATCGGTGCACTGGCTGCGGCGTATGTATCAACCATTGTTCTCGTGGCGTTTACGGCAATGACAATAATAAGCCCATCGTCATTTTTCCTGTCGGTTGTGTTCACGGTTGCCGTGGCTGTCAGAAACGCTGTTCCTCTGGGGCGATTTCCTACGCAGGTGATGACGGACGTCAACAAGGCGGCGGCTGCTGTTGTTCTTCGCCATGCTGATCGATTGCTCATATGGTAAGGAGTGGTCCCGTTGTTAGCGTTAATCGGTAAAACGCAAAAGCTGATGAAGGTCTTGGCGGTGATTTTTTTACTGGCAGGACTCAGCGGCGGTATTTATGAGTTTCTGGAGACAAGCCGTTGGTTGATCACATTGGTCTATATATCCTCTGGCATTGTGGTCTTTCTGATTTTTTTCTGTTTGGTCATGATCATGCAACAACTGAAGAATGTACAAAAGGCCGTTGAAAAAAGCGGCGAAACCGTTTGTGACTGTTTCGCCGCCGATAATCCCCAGATGGTGGCCAAGACAGATCGTTTGTAGAAGAGGAGAGACACTGACCTCACCGCAGTGTCTCTCTTCTTTGCCCTTCCAGACATTCCGGCGCAGCGCCTTGCAACCCGGTTCAGACCGATTCCTTTTTGCTGCTGATCAGCTTGGTGAGTTCCACTTTCGTACTCACACCGATTTTGCGGTAGATGTTTTTGATGTGACTCTTGACTGTATTCAGACTGATGAAGGTTTTTTCAGCGATCTCCCTTGAGGTCAATCCTTCGGCGATCATCAAGGCAATCTCATATTCTCGCTCCGTCAGTAGACCGTAAAAGCAGGAAGAGGGATCGAGGGGTGCCGTCGTTGCAGCTTGCCGGAATATGAGCGCCATCGTTTTCACGTCTCTGTCTTCCGGCGAGACGCTCTGCTGCAGGTACTGGTGGCAAAGGCTGACGGCACGCATCACCGTCGGCTCATCCGATGCTACGTAAACGGATGTCGACCTTTGCCGGCGACCAGGCGTCAGGATCACCTGGTCGCCTTCTTTTAAGATGTAGCCGTAATCCTTCATTTTCAACGCCGTGTTTTCCCGACATACCAGCGAAACTTCCAATAATGGATTCATCTCCAGCAAGTCGCTGATGTAGATCAGATGCTCTACAAAATCGGCTGAAGGGACGATTATGTTTTCCGATTCAAAGAACTCCCCCCCGCCGTATGTGACTCCGCCTCGATGGACGATTTCCTCCAACCTGTCTATATGGTAGAGCAATGAATATCTCTGCTCTTTAATCGCCCTGATGAAATCGGCTTGGCGCTTGCGGTGGAAGTTGCTGCGCCGTTTCAACTCAATCGGGTCGATGTCCAAACGGCCAAGGACTTTTTCGTAGATATGAACAGGCATCGTCCAAGCTGACATGGTCTGTGCAAAAGCGACACAGGCACAGTTCTTTTTTTCAAAAGCAGCGATCTCCTGCATGCGTTCCATGGGAGCTGACGGCAACCGCTTCATCAAAGGCCGACAACTCCGAATTTTTGCCCAAAAGGACTCTTCGAACATGCGAATGACATCTTTTTGAGTAAAGTAAAAGGCTTGCTGGTGTTCGGCGCCTTCGTAGGTACGAGAGAAAATGCAGGCCTGCTCTTCAAGGATAAACAAGGTTGTCTTAGAACGGTCGAAGGCAAAATCGCTGTAACAATAGCCATCTAACTGACCGGTCAGATGCATCGGCAACCAATAGTCCATGATAAAAAGGAGGCTGGAAAGACTCCGGTCGAAACTGTGAATGATGACGATCTTATGGCCCGATTCAATCACTTGATGCAAAAGGGCTTTCCACGTCTCCAGAAAATCGCGGTCGCCGCTTAACCAGGTCATATCCTCCTGGCTGGTGAGCAGTAACCGTGTCGGCCTTTCCAATGAAAGTGCCCTTTGAAGAAACCGCAATACCGCCTCCCGCTTGCCCAGGTTGCCGCGATACAGATCTACACTGATGGTGCTGCAATGGCTCTCTTTCATGTCCCGCACCGGCACCCATCCCCCCGGCATTTACGCACTATTCCAACACTTCGCTCCTAGTATAACAAGAACAGGCCCATTCGGGGAGAAAATATCCTTAAGACCGCCGTTCCAACTTATTCGGGACTTGCACCGTATGGCAAGGCCTATGCCGGGCGCACTAAAAATATCCCCCAAAAGGGGGATATGCAAGTTGTGTTCAAATCGCTCTCATAGAGCAGTTATATCACCCGTCGTCAGCGCGCTTGCGTAGAACCAGATAGGTGCCGGAAACGATCAGGATCGTCATGTAAAGAGCCGGGTAAAAGGACGGCGGCAATGCTTGCAGTGCTTCATAGCGGAATGAGCGATTGGCCCAACGAAAACTTGTGAATAGCAAAACAAAAGCGGCGAAGGCGGTACCGTCATGCATCTTTCGGCGCCATAGCCAGTAGGCTAAGGCGGAAGCAAGCAGTGCGCCGATAAGCTCGTACAGTTGGGTTGGGTGAACGGGTAAAGGGCTGGAGAACAGCCCGGTGACCATCCCATCGCGGATCTGGGCTCTATGGGCGAGGCTGAACAAGGGAAAGATGACGCCCCAAGAGAGGTCTGTCACATTCCCAAAACAACAGCCGGCAGAGAAACAGCCCAGCCGCATCATGGCGATCGCCAAGCCGAGGGGAGGGGCTGTTGAATCGGCGAGTTGGAGCAAGGGCAATTTTAAGATTCTACAGGCGAGAGTCCCCGTTATGGCGGCAAGGAGCAGACCCCCGTACAGGGAAAAACCTGTCGGCTCCAGGGAAAACACCTGTGCGGGGTTCCCCTGATACAAGTCAGGACGGAGCCACAAATTCAGCATCCGGGCACCTACCGGCACAGACAGTGCCATCACCGCCAACGTCGCCAACACCCTTGATTTGGGAAAATCCTTCCTGCAAGCCAACCTGTAGGAACCGACCAGCGCGATGAGCGCTGCGATGATCATGAAAAAGGGGTAGGCGCGGACGCCGACAGCGTCGGCGCCGCTCCCCCATCGCCACAGCACCGGCCACATAGTGCCCGCACCTCATTCCCCTTCTCGATAATTACGAGGCCTTCCTGGTCACCGTCCACTCACCGCCAAGAAACTCCGCCGTGCCTCCCCCCTCTATCGGCACCATAAAACTCCAGGAACCAGAGAGCGTATCTGTACCTTCTCTGCTGGACAGGCTGCCGTAGAACGGCGCGCTGAACCCTCTGTCCTCCAATTGAAAACGCACCGAATCTCCGTCGACGGCTATCTGCAGCGGGATCTCTTTCTTCTCCTTGCCTTCTCCGCTGGAAAAAGAACCGCTGTACAGGTCCGTAGGTCTTTCTGGCTTGTCGATGATCAGCTGTATCGGTCTCGACTGCCCTTGCAATTGAGAAAAGTCGATGTTGACGCCTTCGCACTCCCCGTTGTTGACAGGTGGTTTCTGCGAAGGCGACGGCGTTCGGGATACGACGATGGTCCCCTCCCAAGTTCCGGAGAAATCAGGCGCCAGTTCCACCTTCCAGCAGGAGTTTGAGTCCATCCGTTTGATGTGAACAGTTCCTGTCGTCTTGGCCAGCGTTACGTCCCACTTCAGCGTCCCGTCATTGTCCAGATGCTTCTTGCTGTTGCCGCCAACAGCGCCCTCTCCTTGCAACTCAAAGTCGACATCTGTCCCGTCCGTGCCGACAGCAGGGATCGTTGCGCTTACCTTCCACTCTTTCGGCCCACCTTCTGCAATCAGATCGATCCTCGTCGACATCAGTGCCGCATCCATACTCAACGGGGCCAGCCCCTTTTCCCTACGCAGGTCATTGAGCACATAGAGCACCGCCTGATCGATCGATAAGATCCCGCCCCCTAACTCCGGTGGCGCCAGGTTAGAGCGATCACCGACGGTCACGCCCTCCAAGGCAGTTTTTTTCAAGATGGCTTTGATATCACCGGCGCTGAGCTTTGGATGGATCGAACGAAGCAACGCCGCCGCGGCAGCCACATGCGGTGTAGCCATACTTGTTCCTCCATGGTCGTTGACAACGACGCCATCCTTGCTCACCCCATGGACAGCCTGTTGTCCAGGCGCCGCGATCGTCACCTCATAGTTCGGGCCCGCCATATTGCTGGAGTTGGCGCGGGTGCCGTCATTTCTCACATTGCCCACGGTGATCATGTTCGGCAGATTCAAGCCGCTCGGATAGCGCCGGCTTCCGTCAAGCACTTTGCCATTGTTGCCGGCAGAGCAGACAAAGAGAATGTTCGGGTGTTCCTGCGCCATTTTCTCAAAGAACCTCCGGTAGGCGGCAGCTGTTTCCGGATGGGCGTTGCTGTTTCCCCAAGAACAGTTGATGATGGTGGCACCGCTTTCGATCTGTTTCTTGATCGCCATAAGGGGTCCCAGCACCTGGGTAAAGCCGTTGCTGTAAGTCACCTTAGTCGGATCATTCGGGTCAGGCGCGTTGGTCCAACGGTCTCCATAAGGAGGCCCATACATATTCGCAACGGATACATGCAGCTTATTTCCCAAGTTGGAAGCCACGCCGGTCAAACCGCCGTTTTTCGGATTGGCAGCGATGATCGAGGTGACTGCCGTACCGTGGCTCCCATAGGGGTCGTCATGAACGTTATCCTCAACTTTTGTCGGGGTTGCCAGTTCCCCATCCGGATCCGTCACATCGACTGTCGTTTCTCCATCGAACTCGTCCGTCTTTTTATAGATCCCGTCATCGACAACGCCGACGTGCACATCAGACAGCTTCAGTTTAGAAGCGCGGATCAAGGCCCAAGCCCGTTCCACGCCAACCATCTCATACCCTTTATTGCGTCCATCCTTCGTATAAAGGGGATCATCCAGCGGGGAACATTGGACGCCGACTATCGTAACATCAGGGCTGACCGACTGGTCGGGAAAAGCAAGCTCCACTGCGCTGTCTTGGCGGGCCGCCTGAATGTGCCGGATCAGATCACTGGCAGTCTTACCGACAGTCTCAATTTGATAGAGGTGGATATAATCAAAGAAACCAACGACTTTTCCGCCTATCGACTGCGCCACCCGGTCGGCGTCACTTGGTCCGGCACCTTCTTTTAAGACGACCATGACGCGATCTGCCGGAACAAGACCAACGCCTTCCAGGTTTGTCCAATTTTCGCGTTTTAACGGCTTGATCTCCGCCTTGCCAAGTTGTATGGCCGGGCGGCTGGAGAGGGACAGATTTTTCTCGCCTGCATCACCACCGGCACACCCTGTTAGGTGCGCCGTCACGATCAGTGCAAAAACGCCGAAAAGGATTTTTGTCAGACCTTTTCCAATGGCCCTTCCTCTCATCCCATTCCCCCCTCTTCATATTTGTGCTCATTGTAATCAAGGCAAGAGATCGAAAAAAATCCCCCTTTCGGGGGATTTTAAATATTTCCTGAATCCATGAGCTGATTGGGTATAAAGATCGCAAGGTAAGTCCGGGCGCCGATGGCGTTTACCGTCAACGTGGCGGCTTTCCTTTTCTCAACATCCCTGCCCGCAGATAAGCTTCCCCTCTCTATCGGGCAACACCGCCGTCACGGTCTTTCCACAACGTTCACAACGCAACGGCTCCACCTGGCCATTGATCGGATTGTACAAGACCACCGGCTGAAATACCTGTTTTCCCAGCTGCAGGTTCAACTTCACATGGATGCGCGGCATGGCCAGCGTCATGACGTGATCCAGCCGCACATCCCCCTTGACTCGGTACCGATCCTGGGCATCGAGAAGCCGGCGCTCGCGATCCGCCCGAGTCGCATCGATCTGAGCCGTCAAACGAGCGCGTTTCTCCGCCGTATCGGCAGCCTCGAGCTTCTTCTGCAGGGCCGCCTCCGTCTCCACATAATAGGCGGCAATCTTGCCCAACTCACGCCGTCGAAAGGCGGCAGAACGATTATAGATGGCCTGCGCCTGCTCTTGGGCGTCTTGCTCGGCTATCGAGCAAGCAGCGAGATAAGCGGCTTCCGGCGACATCGCCGGCGCCGGGGTATAATTATAGGCTGGAGTTTCTGCCGGGAGCACGGTGTCCCACCATTGAAAAAAGTCTTCCCGCCGTTCCCCCCGGTATCCGTCGATCACCACCGGCAACAGCACTTCCGTCTTCTCGAAAGAATGAAAGGTACAGAGAAAAAAGAAGGCATAAAAGCGGTGCTCCGCCGTCCAAACCATCTCCACCGACGGCGGACGGCAACGCTGAAACTGGATCTGATCGTGAATCTTCTTGAGCAGGTTCTGCGGGGGCTGCGCCGACGTTCCCGGCCAATAGAGCTGCGTATAATCGCCATATACCTTCGCCTGTTCCACTACCGCGTCGAGAAAGGGGCTTCCATAGGTGACAAAGAGAGCATCGGGGGATTCACGGGCCACCTCGGCGTCAAAGGTCAAACACAGATGCTCCTCCCGGCAGCGCCGCGATAGGTCGTCACTGAGCAAAACCTCCCAGAGCTCATAACCGCTTTCCTCTACGACAGCGCCGGAGCGACGGAGACAATCGCGGACGAAGGGCTTGATGTCGCCGTGGGCGGTCGGCCGATCCAGATGGCGATCACTCATCAGGCACCAACTCTCCCAGTAGCCGCTCATCGATAGCCTTGACGGCGAGATAGTGGTTTTTTGCCTCCAGCAGTTGATCGCCCACTTTGTCCATCTGGGCCTCCATCTCCCGCTCGTCGGCCGACTGCAGCCAAGCGTTCAACACCATATCCTCAAAGCCCTGGTTCTCCTTGAGGTTGCCTAAGATCATATCCAACTCGCCGACGACCAGTTGGAACATGTTGATCTTGGCATCCAGCAGTTCCAACATGTGGGCTTCCAACGTATCCTGAGCAGACAGGTTGTAGATATAGACATCCCGCTCCTGGCCGATGCGATGAATCCGGCCGATGCGCTGCTCAATCTGCATGGGATTCCAAGGCAAATCATAATTGACAAGACAGCGGCAAAACTGCAGGTTCCGTCCTTCACTGCCCGTTTCCGTAGACAGGAGCACTTGGGCCACGTCGGCAAAATAGCGCACCTGCTCTTCCTTTTCCAACCGCTTCATGCCGCCGTGCAGCTGGGCCACCGCAAAGCCCGCCTCAGTCAGCCGGCGAACCAGGTAGCGATGGGTCTCCGAAAAACCGGTAAAGACGATCACCTTATCGTTGAGCCCTCTCAATAGTTGCACCAGCGCGTCGGCCTTTGCCCGATGCGGCACCTTTTTGGCCTGCTCCAGCAATGCGGCAAAAAGCCGGCGCATCTCCGGCGCGTAAGATGGCTGCTCGGCCATCTTGGTCAGCGTCGGCAACACCGCTTCAATGCTGCTGCCGATCTCCCGCTGCAGCACCTTCAGGGTCAGCAAACTCGCCCCGCCCTGGGGCTTGTCCTGCCCATCGATAAAAAAGCCTCGGACAAAATGAGTGAGCCGCCGGTAAAAAGCCATCTCCTCCGGACTCAGCTGCAACCGAATCGTCTCAGCATAGCGGCGGCTCAAAATGACCCCTGTTTCAGAACGGCGGTTTCTGACCATCACCTCACGAACGAGCGCCTTGAGTTCCTCCGTATTTTTTGGTTTTAAGGCATCGCCGCGGGTGATGTATTTTTTCTTAAAGG
This sequence comes from Heliomicrobium modesticaldum Ice1, assembly GCF_000019165.1. Taxonomy (GTDB): domain Bacteria; phylum Bacillota; class Desulfitobacteriia; order Heliobacteriales; family Heliobacteriaceae; genus Heliomicrobium; species Heliomicrobium modesticaldum. The sequence goes on along the minus strand of NC_010337.2, from coordinate 1,206,982 downwards.
CTGCCGCTGTCTCCAGCTGCCCCGGTAAAAGCAGCGTGATCAAATTGAACAACTCTTCCAGATCGTTTTCCACCGGCGTCGCTGTCAGCAGAAGGATATACTTCTTCTGCAGTTGGCTCACCAATTGATAAGCCTGCGTACGGCGATTCTTCAGATGGTGGGCCTCATCGCAGATGACCAGATCGAAGGCGGCAGCGCCGATCTGTAGTCGATGACTCTCCCGCTTTGCCGTGTCGATGGAGGCGATGATGCGCGGGAAAAAGGTCCAAGGCTCGTGATGGGCCTTAAAGGCCGGATCATCATAGGTGATGAAATCAAGGTTGAATTTGACCTGCATCTCCTCGCGCCATTGTGAGACAAGCGACGGTGGCGCCAGGATGAGCACACGCCGGGCCAAGCCGCGCAGCATGTATTCCAGGGCGATCAATCCGGCCTCGACTGTTTTGCCCATCCCCACTTCGTCACAAAGGAGCGCCCGCCCGCGCAGGTTCGCCAGCACATGACGGACCGTCCGGATCTGGTAGTCAAAGGGGGTCATATCGCGAACAGCCGTTAAGGACAGGAGCGTGTCGAAACCCGGGTGCAAGGAAAACTGCAGGGCCTGCCGGCGCAGGTACAGATCGTCAACGCTGGCCCCATGGCCGTTGATGATCTTTTCAACAAGCGGCCTTCCCTTCTCCCGGTCGAGGCGGATCTCCACAACATTGCCTCGTGAGCCCTGCTCAAACTCCTGGACAAGCTGTTGGACCGGGTCGAGCAGACTGGTTCCCTGTGTCTTTTCACTTGTTGACGCTGGTGTCACGGCGGACGCCCGCTGTGCCGCGACCGCTGCAGTTGCCTTCGCGCTCAGGGTCGCCATCCTTTTTTTCGTGCTTTCCCTGTTCGTCCCCTTTTGGGCGGCTGAGCGTTCTGCTCCAGCCCGATTCGCCCGAGGGCTCGGTTGCCGAAGAGCGACGGGAAAAACGAAAAATTCCTCACTGCCTATCTGTCGTATTGCAAAGGTGGAGGAGCCCATATTTTTTAGAAACTTCCCCAATTGAGGGCTTTGGAGAAGGGTTCCCTGGGAATTGACTTTACACCTGATCCAATTCAAAATGGGATCTTGCAAGTAAATCGTTTTCCCGGCAAAGGGAGAAAGCAATTTGGCAATGTCCCCTTGCAAGAGCAGGCCCTTCGTCTGCAACGCCTCCGGTGAGACAGAAAAGGCAATCTGCTTGTTCATCTGTTTTTTCACCACCTGTTTGCGGGCATGCGTTGACTTTTATTCTATCATAAAAACAAAAAGGAGGCTCCTGACATGAGACGTCATGAGTCTCCACAATGGCCGCAAATGGCGCCCTCGTATTCCAGGAGCACTCGTCTCTTTTATTGTCGGGACCGGATATCGCGAAGGCAATAGCCGAAACATTCCTTTTCTAGCCAGGGCGTCTCCCCCACCGCATCTGCCGGTGTCCATTGTAGAACAAAAGCGTATTTCCAGAGTTCCCCGTCAAGAACATAGAGAATTTCGTCCTTAACGACTGCTACAAGATCCACCGTCTTTTGCCAGCAATCTTCATCGATCAATCCGGTGGTTTTCAGGTAATCATAGACATAGGGCAACCCCCACAGCAAAACGACGCTGTCTGGTTTTTTGTTCGAAAGGCCCATAGAATTCAGACCAAGCCAGTCCATCAGTGCAGATTCCAGCTTTTTTTTGGTGAATCGGAACCTCAGCTTGTCCGTCGCTTTCTTTTTTTGAACATAACAGGTCATAAAAAAGACAAACCGTCTCCAGATCAGGTCAGCGCAGGTGAAGTCCATGTTCTTTTTCTGGCGCATGAACCGATAAAAACCGTAAGATAACGATTCGAGCCCACCCACCAGTGAGCTACACAACCCTTCACGGAGGACATCGCCGGACACATCATCTGTCAGGCCCGCCTTGAGCATCGCCAGAGAATTCGGCGTCGTCTTACATCCCACTTGGGCAAGATCAGCGACCAGGGCTTTCCAATCAGGCCCTTGGCCTCCTTGAAGTTGATCATATGTCTGCTCTAATCGGCGAGCGCGGAGCACCGCCACGATATCGTCATCGACGCCCCACATCAATCCCTCGGTCTCTAAGATGGACTGGCGGACAGATGTAGCGAAAGAAACGGCCAGGGCGGTTTCTCCGGAAGCGACCAATGTGCTCAGCACCGGTAGAATCTGGTTGATGTTATGTTCCGGGGCATCGACCAGCCATCGCAGAGGGATTCGCAGTTCGTCCCATTCGCGGCGATACAGGTAATAGTAAGCCAGTTCCTCAGCGCAATAACAAAAGACTTGCCTGTTTCCTCTCCCCACATGATCCCGATGGGCGGCAACAAGTCTTGCGATAAGGGCAAAGCGCTTTTCTTGATACAGTTCGTCCAGCGTCTCCTCTAGTTGTTCGCTCAAGGCTGGACTCTCGCTCATGGCAATGATCCATGCGTCCTGATCGTCCGCCAAATCATCTTCCTCGGGCTTCTCTCCTGCTTGTTCAATGTTTTTCATCACATCGGCCTTCTCTCCGCCAGCGGACATTTCCTCCCCATTTGCAAAGAGATCGTCTGCTTCTTCAGCCCAAAGATCGTCTGTTTCTTCGTCCCAAAGATCGTCCAATTTTTCATCCCAAAGATCGTCCAAGCCATAATCCGATTCGTCACCCCAGAGGCAAGGGTCCGATTGCTGAATAGCCGCGATCATCACTTCGACCTGTTGGTCCAAAGGCAGTTGTCGATACCACTGGCGCCATTTTTTACCCGATTTGTTCGATGTTTTTAGAACGGGTGTTGCGATGCGGTGCTTTTTCTCAGAGCTGACGAACGCATCCAGGTCTCGAATTCGTTGCTCTAAATACTCCGGCTCATCGACGCCGGCATCCAAGCCCGCCGCAAAGATTTCTCTCGCCCGCTGAACATCGACCTCCCGGTCATCGGGTTTGTTATAGCTGTACAGGTCTCCCCATCCCACATATCCCCATGTCCACTGCGGGTAATCCTTGATCAACTGGCGAAACTCCGTTTCGCTCTTATCGAACTGTCCTAGAATCGCGTAAGATTCAGCCACTGCTAGCCGCATATTTTGAATGATCAAAAGATCACTCTTCGGCAACAGGCGAACAAAATCTTGGGCATAGGCGATGCGCATGATGGCAAAGATCCAACGTTTTTGGGCTTCGTTAATCAAGTGGTCATCAAAGTCCTGACACCAATTGCTCATATAGTCCGGACTTTTAACCACCTTGTCTACGGCGTCGATATCATCAATACCCTTTTCCACGATGAGGGGGCGCAACTTTGTCCACGCCCACCACCAGGCCCGACAACCTTCAAAGGCATTTTGTTGATCCACGAAGCGATAGCCGAGATCCAATAGTTTCGCCACCGACATGGTTGACGGATCAAAGTCAACCGTCTTTTCCTCTTTACAATAAGCTTCTCGATAAGCTTCGATCATGTCGTCCAGTCTGAACTGATCTCTTTTTTTTTTACCTCCATCGCGTCCTTCACCTGCGCTTCGATAGCTTCATCCTTGGCCATACAGCATTTTTTATACTTTTTTCCGCTCCCGCAATGACATTGACCGTTTCGTCCGATTTTCGACATCTGCGTTACCAGCTATCCCCGTAAGGAAGCAGCTGTCTCCCCCCCAGCGTTATTTTTTGACTATGTCTACGCGCTACAGTCATTCTACCATAGACCCTGATCTTTCAAAAGCCGAAGGTCATGGCCGTGTTGATTCTTTCTTTTATGGATTGAACACAAGGATGGCAAAGTGCCCACCGGTAATGTTTCGCATTTACAGTTTTTTCTCATCTTCTCTTGACGATAGCCAAGAGGAGCAATAAACTGTATGTAGAGTGACTCACCAAAGGGAATACGCGATGGAGTTCGCGGTAAAGCCGTTTTGCGGATGATGACTCCTACTCGATTTTTCGGGTGGGAGTCTGTCTTTTTGTGAAAGTGGTCATTCTTTTGTATGTAAGCAGCCATTCTCTGTAGGAGGTTGTTCTTGTTTGACCATCCTTTTATTCGCTCTCGGTGGCTTTATTGCCGCAGCCGTATCGGGAGCAGTCGGATTCGGGGGGGCATTATTATTGCTACCCGTGTTGACCCATTCAGTTGGAGCTACCGTCGCAGTCCCTGTCTTAACGATTGCTCAATTAATCGGGAATCTTTCGAGAGTATATTTCGGATACAAAGAAATTTCTTGGAGGCCTGTTGGCTTTTTCATAATGGGCGCCATTCCTATGAGTTGTCTCGGAGCATTTTCTTTTGTCACGGTTCCCAAAGAGCTTATTACAAAAGCGATTGGCTTGGCGGTTATCGGCTTTGTGATCTTACAACATTTCAAAAAGATCGATATTCCAAATAATGCCCGGGTAATGGTGATCGGAGGCGGCATTGTCGGTTTGTTATCGGGCTTGGTCGGAAGCGCAGGACCATTGGGGGCAATGTTGTTTTTTTCACTTAATCTGCCTCCCCTATCTTATATTGCCAGTGAAGCAGTCACTGCTGTTATGATGCATGTTACGAAGATCATCATATACCAACGATATCTTGATATTGGCCCTGCGGTTATCGCGATCGGGTTCGGCATAGGTATCTCGATGATCGCGGGAACATGGGCAGGAAGAAAGGTGATCGAGCGATTACCCAAAAGTGTATTCAAAAAGGTTGTATCGTTGCTCTTGGTTCTCGCGGGGCTACAACTTCTGTTCGCCCGTTAGTTTTTTATAAAAAGAAACGGAGGAATTAAGGATGTTACACAGTGTGATCCGGGGGTGTCCCCAACGAGGCCCGGCCCTTATTCCCCAAGAGGGCCAATGGGTTTCGCTAAAAAGGATTGAAGACATCAACGGCTTAACGCATGGTGTGGGCGCATGTGCTCCGCAACAAGGGACTTGCAAACTAACGCTTAATGTAAAAAATGGGATTATCGAGGATGCCTTGGTAGAAACAATCGGCTGCTCCGGAATGACACAGTCAGCAGCAATGGCTGCTGAGATTCTACCTGGCAAAACGGTGCTGGAAGCTCTAAATACCGACCTCGTATGTGACGCTATTAACGTGGCCATGCGGGAGTTGTTTTTGCAAATTTCCTATGGTCGCACTCAAACGGCTTTTTCAGAAGGTGGACTTCCGGAGGGTTCTGCTGCGGAAGAACTGGGAAAATTTATCCGTTCTCAAGTCGGTACCCATATCGGCTCTAAAAGCAAAGGGCCACGTTATCTGGAGATGACAGAGGGCTATGTGACTCGACTTGCCTTAGATGAAAACGACGAAATCATCGGATACGAATACGTCAATCTTGGCGCCATGATGCATTTCATCCGGAAGGGCACCGAGGCTGCGGAAGCCCTGAAAAAGGCTACCGGTACATACGGACGCTATTCGGAAGGCAAGACCTTTATTGATCCTCGCGAGGAATAGGGGGAGGAAGATGTATGAGGTTGTTTGAGGGATATGAACGGCGGGAATCTCGCATTCAAGCTGCATTAGCGGCCGCTTCTCTTGCCGATTTACAAGAGGCGAAAGGGGTCTGTGATGAGGCGGGTATTCATGTGGAGGCAACCCTTCGAAACATCCAACCTATTGCCTTTGATAATGCCTTGTGGGCATATACATTAGGCGTGGCGCTAGCCCTAAAAGGGTCTGTGAGGAATGCGATCGATGCCGCCATAAAAATCGGCGAGGGGTTGCAGGCCTTTACGGTTCCAGGTTCCGTGGCAGATCAACGACAAGTTGGGATCGGGCATGGTCGCCTCGCCGCGATGCTGCTCAAAGAAGAAACCCGAACCTTTGCGTTTGTGGCGGGTCACGAATCCTTTGCGGCAGCGGAAGGGGCTTTGGGGGTAGTTAAATATGCAAACCGTGCAAGAAAAGCACCCCTGAAGGTCATTTTGGTTGGCTTGGGGAAAGACGCGGCCCACATTATCGCCCGAATGACGGGCTTCACCTTTGTCGAGACAGCATACGACTTCAAAACGGCTACGCTTGAAATACTCGGCGAAAAAAGATATTCAAAGCAGGAACGTGCTGCAGTTAAGGTTTATGGAACTTTTTCGGTTGATGAAGGCGTCGCAATCCTCCAACATGAATCGGTAGATGTCTCCATTACCGGCAATTCGACGAACCCGGTTCGATTCCAGCATCCCTGTGTCGGCATATACAAAAAATGGTGTTTCGAAAAGGGCAAACCGTTCTTTTCCGTGGCCTCCGGCGGCGGTACTGGGAGGACCCTTCACCCGGATAATGTGGCGGCAGGCCCAGCATCCTATGGGCTGACGGATACGATGGGCCGGATGCATTCCGATGCGCAATTTGCAGGATCGTCTTCGGTTCCGGCTCATGTTGACATGATGGGTTTTATCGGTATGGGGAATAATCCGATTGTCGGTGCAACAGTCGCGCTGGCTGTCATGGTCGATGCCGCACTGCATGGAAAGGATATAACCAGATAAGATGAGTTACCTGGCAGTCGCTTTAGGCGGTTTTGTGGGAGCCCTATTACGGTTTGAAATCGGACATTTTTTTTCGTCTTTCGTACAACAGAGTGGATTCCCCTGGGGTACGTTGATCATCAATCTTACTGGATGTTTTACGTTGTCTTTATTTTTAACACTCACATTGGATTTTGTTTCGATAAATCCGAATCTTCGATTGGGCGTATCTACGGGGTTTTTAGGTGCATATACCACTTTCTCCACCTTTGCATTGGAGAGCATTCAGCTGCTTCAACAAGGGCAATACTGGAGTTTTGGAATCTACATCTTCTCCAGTGTGTTGCTTGGAATCGCCATGTCTGCTTTTGGATTGTTCACCGCAAGAGCCATTGCCGAATATCGAAGAAATAAATTTGGCGAAGAGGAAGAACTCTCGGAAAACGCCACAGGTCGTTAGGAGTTCATAAATGGAGATACTGATTATTGGAATTGGCGGGATTGCCGGGGCGTTGAGCCGATATGCCATTGGTAAGTACCTGTCCAGGATCGCTTTCCTTTCATTTCCCACGGCAACGTTCTTGATCAATGTTACCGGATCATTTTTTCTAGGATTGTTGGCAATGAATATGGTTCAGCATCCTACAGGTGGCCTTATTGAAAAGTATGGCTTTCAAGTCGGCTTTTTAGGCGCCTATACGACCTTTTCGACATTTACCTATGAGTCGATCCGACTGATCGAAGAAGGGGAATGGATGATTTTTTTTCTATACACAGCAGGGAGTACAATCGCTGGATTGGTTGCTTGTTTGATAGGAATCAGCCTGAAATTCATTTGACGAGGAAGTGACGAAATGACGTTACCATCGGGAAAAGCGAAGATGCTGAAAATATATGTAGGCGAAACTGAGAAGTTTGGGAATAAATCTTTATATCATGCGATCCTTTTGAAACTCAAAGAAAATGGATTGGCTGGGGTGACGGTTTCTCGTGGTGTGGAAAGCTATGGAGCCGCGAACCGTATCCGAACGACTCGAATTCTAGATTTATCGGCAGATTTGCCGATGATTATTGAGGCGGTTGATACCAGCGAAACCATTGACAGGGTTTTGCCTTTCATTTCGGAAATGGTGAAGAAGGGCTTAATCATTACCTTTGATGTCGATGTCATTAAACAAGGATAGTCCACTCTCCGAAGGGGTCGGAGTACAGTTGCTCCGTCGGAATGTCCCGCGCAAAGGGCGTTTGGGTGAAGCCAAAAAAGGATTCAAACACCCTTGTTCCCTTCCTTTCTCACCGTTCGGTAGGAAACAACCGGGGCCTGTCGCGTTTTTCGTTGCTCCTTTTGTTGGGTTGCCGCGGCGAGCAGTCGCGATGAATCGGCGCTCTACGGGCTGAGGCGCCCCGGCAGTTTCGGCCGTGGGCCGGTGCGCTCGCCAATGACGAGTCGCCGCGCTTTCCAAGGCGCATGGTCGGCGTATTCGATGGTCAATTCGGCGATATCGGCCGGATCGTAGATGACGTCGACCGTGCACCTGGTCCAATGACCGCTCACAGTAGGTTCTGTGTTTTGCCGAAAACAAAGGAAAAGCCCCCCTTCTCAAAAAGAAAGGAGGGGAGCTGTTCATTCTGCCTAACGTCCTCGCGAACGCTAGTAAGTATTCTATACCTTATTCTATTCCCAACGGCGATAAAGTCAATACGCAATTAAAAACTTTTTCCGAGAAATATTTGGCTCTTTATGGCCTTAGAATCAGAACCTACGCAATCGAAATAGCACCAAGCAAATGAGCGACCTCTTACGGTTAACCGATTTAATGGCGATACCAATTCTCTCTTTAAATGTTTAAATTATCCAGTCGACAGTTGCATTTATCCTACGCAAGTTTATGGAAAAAAACACCTTGTTTATACCAGTGCTTCGATAGGCAATCCCACCCTTTCACCCTTGGTCAGCTAGGCAGTAGATAAGCCCCACTCCCAGACCCAACGATATAGATGTAAAGATACCCACCTCGTCGCTTCGCGCATCTCATCAATGAGATATCGAAGCGGCACATCTCGATGACGAGAGGCAGGGAGGTGGTGAAAGAAAAACAATCGCTTAAGATTAAAAGCCAGCACTTGAAATCCGATCATCGCTTTGATCGCCACCGAATCGTGCACGAAGCAGTGGTCCAAGGCGTTGAACGTCTTAAGGTTGCGAAATCCAATATTCTCAATATCCCAACGAGCGGCGGCAATTTGTGCGATCGTCTGGGTATCCGCTTTTTCGGATGAGCATGTGGTTGCTATCCAGCGCTCCACCACATCAGTGACAAAGACTTCTTTGTTTGCTTCGATGACTGTCTTGTTGGTATGACGAATGATTTTTACGATTCGCATGGGCACGCGAACTTGCGGCCATTGTGCCAATCCCTCTTCGTCCCAAGCTTGAACGTAAACGGTATTCCCTTTTCCATCTCTTTCTTCCCAAGTGGAGTCCGGAAGCCGGTTCGCAAAGCAGGCATTTGCCTCTTTCATTATCCGTCGACGTTCTTCTTTCATGCGAACAACTACATGAGCGCCTGCATCCAGAGCGGCATGAATGACGGGTGCTTTGGCAAACAGCGCGTCTAACGTGTATACATCCGTTATTTTTCCATAGGTCTCGGCCATACGTCGGATCAATCGTTGGGCGACGGTGGTTTCTCCTTCATCCTTGTCCACCCCATCCTGAGGCTTTCGCATTTCCCAGTCATAAATCAGGTTCGCGTTGCCGCCAACCTGTTGAGCGACTACGACCGCATGATAATAGTCGGTGGTTTTGTCGCGGTGTTCGCGCGTAAGGCATTCGGGACAACGATAGGCCTTGGTGTGGAATAACTCCACGCCATCGATGGCAGTCACTCGCCAACCATTGATGCTTTCCTTCTGCGGGCCGCGTTGCTCCTTATATCGCTGGATCACACAGTTATGCTGCTTTCGTTGCTCTTTTAGATCCCATTTCATCAAGGCTTGTCGCACCGTATCATGTGATGGCAATCGAATGTTTTTGGGAACCAATTGACGGAATACCCCGGTTTTTTGCCAACGGTCCATCTGCTCCATACTTTCCATACAGAAAAAGGCGCCAAAAAAAGCGACGGTAAAAATGGCTGGGGCTTTGATACGGGGTTGTTTGCGACCATCCTTTGCTTGACGGACCATCTGCGAAAAGCCATATACCTTTGAGGCGTACTGCGTAAAATGTTGAATTAGTCGGCCCGCTTTTTTTCCACCAGGTGTTCTACAAAAAATTTTCTGGACTTCTTCGAGTGGCTGTGCTACGCTTTGCACTGAGGATTCCCCCTTTGTTCAGTGTTTTGCTTTGCAACCACTCACTTCGACAAAGGTAACGGGAATCCTTTAAAATTTTCTGGAAATTAATCTAATTACATCCATTTTCCCGTGGGAATTGTCGCGTTTTCATGACAATTCTCCAACAGCGCCTCAGACAGGGGATTAGCAGACTTTTTTATTAAAGATGCGTGGGTTCTGCCTTAGAATAGAATTTACGACCGTTGTATCTAATTGAATTCTTTCATCTGCTTCGCGCCACAAGTCGTCGTGAGGAGGATTACTCGCTCCTCCATGGGCCAAGGTAATTAACACGCCCTCATTTTTAGCTACACTAATAGCCGGTAAAAAATCGCTATCTCCAGCAAAAATTGTTGCGTGTGTTATTCTGTTCTTTGCAGCAAGCAACGCTAAGTCAACGCCTAGCAAAATATCTACACGTTTTTGCACGAAAATCGGTGTTCCATCCTGCCTATTTCCACGAAATTCTAGTTTTCCCAAACGAACCTCATACCGCTCAAGTTGTTTTAACCGTCCGTAAAAAGCCTGTTTTTTGGAAAACCGCTGACTTTCTTCAGTTGTAGGAGGATTACTTTGATAAGGTAAGCAGTTATAGTAATATGTCCGAAAAATACTCGTTCCCCGGGAAAGCCACTTGGACAATTTAAGATAGTCTACCCTTGGAGAACCAAACTCATCTTGAAAAACTTTGTCTAGGTATCCACCATCAATGAAAATTGCACACTTATCCGACACCGCGCTCACCCCTTTCATGTCTATTTTTAAACTAAAACTCCAAAAAGTCAACATAATTACAATAGCTAGAAAAAATGTGAATATAATAAAGCAATATAATCACTTTGTTTTAATTTTTAAACAAATAGCAGAAATAGGACACAAACGCAAAAACCGTTGTATTCTGAGCCTAAGTCAAAATACAACGGTTTCAATTATTGCATGTTGGTGGAGATGAGCGGGATCGAACCGCTGGCCTCCTGCATGCGAAGCAGGCGCTCTCCCAGCTGAGCTACACCCCCACGTGACGAAAAGTATTATATCGCAAAAGGAGGCCCGATGCAAGTGCCAGAGGCCTCCTTTTTAATCCATAGACGGTTGAGCCGATCAGCGCTGTTCTGCCCTTTATGCTTTGCCCTTGTCTTTCGGCTTCGGTATTGTCAGCCTATTCTGGTCAGCCCATCCTGCCGATCGGCTTTACCCTTACGCCTTCGGCTTCTTCTGCTCCTCCGGCTTCAGCTTCTCGACGACGATGGCGCAGTCGGGACAGACGTGCTGGCAGATGCCGCAGGCGATGCAGGCGGGGTCCTGCTGCACCTCGACGGCAGGGGTGCCGTAGACGCCCAGTTTCTTTGACCAGGTGAGCGTGTCGGTCGGGCACTTTTCGATGCAGAGCCCGCAGCCTTTGCAGAGGCCGGGGAAGACGCTGTGGCGCCCTTTGCCGCTCTCAATCGTATAGACCTTCCATTCAGCCACGGAAGACGCACCTCCTTGTCTATGCGGTTCCGAATCCCATTGCCCTGCCGGGCTTTCCTGCCCTTTGGGGGACGGTTCACGATACAGCCTTCGTCGCTTCCGTCCTCTTTATGGCGGTGCAATCTTACAATTGCCCCTCCACCAGTTGCATGCCCCGCTCCAGGGCGCGGTAGTTCAGCTCGCGCAGTTTGGGGTCCTGCTCGAACTTGTAACCCAGCTTGTCTTCCAGGGCTTGTTTGGCGCGCTCTTCGCTGACGACGTGGGTGGCGCGGACAACGGCGCCCATGATGATGATGTTGAACACCCGAGGGTGCAGTTCGTTCTTGGCCGTTTCGATGGCGGGGATGCCGATGACCTTTTTGGCGCCTTTCGGCAGGTCGTCTTCGACGCCTTCGATGAAGGTGTCATAGACAAAGACCGTGTTCCCGTCGACATACTGGGCGCAGCGGCGGATGGCGCGGTCAGAGAGGGCGATGACGATGTCGGCCTTCTCAAACTTGGGCGAGCCCACCTTCTCCTTGTCCGAGATCTGGACGAAGGCGATGGAGACGCCGCCCCGCTGTTCGACGCCGAAGTTGGGGATATAGAGGGCTTCCTTTCCTTCCTCGTTGGCCGCCTCGGTGAGGATCTCAGCGACGGACTGTACACCCTGGCCGCCTTCGCCGGCGAGGGCGATTTTGATAACTTTGGCCATGGTTACCCCTCCTGCTTGGCGGCGGGAACTTTCAACTCGCCGACTTTGAAGTATTTGGTCATTTCCTTTTCGACGAACTCCCAGGTCTTGGCCGCGTTCATCCGCCAGTTGGTCGGACAGGCGGAAAGGGCCTCGACGAAGGAGAATCCGTTGCCGTCGATCTGGTTTTGCAAGGCTTTTTTCATCATCCTCGTGAGTTGGGGGATGTTAGCCATCGTTCCCCTGGCCACATAGGCCGAGGCTGGCGTGATGGCGGCGACCATCTCGGGGCCGAGAGTCGGATTGCCGGTGGCGTCAACATCGCGGCCGTAGGGCGACGTTTCTGTCTTCATCCCCGGCAGGGACGTCGGCGCCATCTGGCCGCCGGTCATGCCGTACTGGGCGTTGTTGGCCAGGATGACGGTGAGCTTCTCGTTGCGGCTGGCGGCGTTGACGAGGTGCTGAGCGCCGATGGCGTAGCCGCCGCCGTCGCCCATGTAGGCGATGCAGATCAGTTCAGGTCGGGCGCGCTTGATGCCGGTCATGACAGGCGTCGTGCGGCCGTGGTGGGTCTGGATGGCGTCACAGTTGAAGAAGTCCCAAGACAAAAGGGAACAGCCGATATCGCAGCCGAAGACGACGCGATCCTGGATGCCGAGCTCATCGATGGCGGTCCCTAAGGCTTTTAAAATATCGCCGTGGCCGCAGCCGGGACAAAACTTGTGCGGTTTTGTCTCCTGCCGCCAGGACTTGGGCATTTTCGGTTCTAATACAGTCGCCGTTGTCATCGCGTCACCCTCCCCTTAGGCCATATCCTTGATTTTCTTGACGATTTCGTCAGATGTGATGCCCTGGCCCGGCTTGAAGATGGTCTCCATCGGCGTGGTGAGGCCGTAGAGAGACGGCAGCGCCAGTCGGGCGAACTGCCCTTCCGCCGACTCGACGATGAGCAGCTTTTTCGCCTTCTGGACGACGTTGCGCAGCGGCGCTGTCGGGAAGGGGCGCAGGGTGATGGGACGGAACATGCCGGCCTTGATGCCTGCGGCCCGCAATTCGCCGATGGCCTCGACGGCGGCGCGGGAGACGATGCCGTGGCAGAGGATGACCACTTCGGCGTCATCGCATTCCTTCGTCGTGTGCTCGACGATCTCGGGGGCGAATTTTTCGTACGTCGTCACCAGATCCTTGACAACCTCATAGAGCTCCTCTTCCGTATTGTAGGTGTTGCGCAGGTGGGCCGGGTCGCGGTCTGCTCCGGCTTTGCCGGGCAGGCCGACGAGGGGGTAGGTATCGACCATCTGGATGCCCTGCAGTTCCGGGTCATAGATGGTCAGCGACTCGCGCATCTTGGCTTGGTAGCCGTCGCCGAGGACGAAGGTGGGGAAGCGGTATTTCCAGGCCGTATTGAAGGCCTTGATCGTGTAATCGTAGAGCTCCTGGTGGTTGGCCGTCGAATAGACGATGCGCAAGCCTTCGCCGTTGGCGCCGTAGCAGGTCATGGTCACTTCTTGTTGGGAATAAATGACGGTAGCCGTCGACGGGCCGCCCCGCTGCTGGATGATGAAGACGGCGGGGATGCGCATCATCTCGGCCATCGACATGGGCTCCTGCATGAGCGTATTGCCGGGGCCCGCCGTAGCCGTAAAGGCCCGCTTGCCCGAGAGGACGCCGCCGCAGGTGGTAAAACCGGCTGAGATCTCGTCCTCGGTCTGCAAAAAGCTCCGGTTGTACTTGGGCGCCAGGCGTGTCCAGTAGTGCATGATCTCGTTTTGCGGCGTGATGGGGTAGCCGTACATGATGTCCGCGCCAGCGGCCAAGGCCGCGTAGGCGCAGACCTCATTGCCGGTCATGAACATCCGCTTTTCGCCTTGAATCGGCTTGTTTGCCATAGGTCAGGCACACCTCCTGAACGTGTATGTTGGCTCGTCGTACGAATGCTTCGGGCGACGATTGTCCCGATTGGCCCAGCCTCTAAAACTGCTGTTACCAAAAGGATCGGGGCATGAAGCGCTGCAAAAAACGCACCGGATGACCCAGCACGTCCTCCGGCGTCAGTTTCCCCTGAAAACGTTCGTCGGCGGCGTTGGCCACCACCGGGAGGTCCAGTTCCCGGGCGGCGCCGTCGACGAGACGCGCCCCTTCCCGGATGATCGCCAAGTCCGTCTCCTCGGCCAGATGGGTGTTGTTGAGCAGGCCGTGAACAGGCCCGAGGCCGCGCACATGGTCGACGATCTCCTCGACAGAGGAGGTCATGGGCCGGGAGGCGTTGATGACGGCGATGATGCGCAGGTCCTGGTCTTCATGGGCGCCGTGGAGCAGGTTGAGCGTCTTGGAGCCCTCGACACCGTAGCCGATATCCAGCACCAGGTCGCCTTCGCGGCGCAAAGACCAGAGCATGTCTCCCCGGATCAAGGTCCCCGCCTCGCCGAGGCCCATGGTGGCGCGCGTCTCCCAGGCGACCACCTGCAAACCTTTCTCCTCCAACTCCTTTTTGATCGGCCGAAGGGTGTAAAAGGGTTCGACGATGTCCAGGTCGACGATCGTCACTGGTTGCCGGCCTTGCGTCAGCAGTTCCAGGGCGCGGTTGACGGCATTCTCACTCTTTCCGCTGGCATACTCGCCAACATAGGCCTCGACGACCCGTTGGCGTTCCGTGCCGGAAATGGTCACCACCTCCGCTAGCGTGTATTTTTCCCGGCCATTGACAATTCATGCCCGGCGATGGGGCGATCTTACCTTTCTACAGGGCATCGAGGCGCAAAAGAAAAGGAGGAGAACCCCCTTGATGAGATATGGCGATGTTATCATTATGGCTACGTCACCCAATTGTAGTGAAACATTGGATACCAGTCAACGATAGATTATCAATTTGATCTGAACGTTGCAAGTTTGAGGATTGAATTCAAAATTAACGGACTTTAGCTGGAAAAAGAAAGGCCTTTCTGTTTCCCACAAAGGTGACAGAAAGGCGAGAATGACGATAAGTGAACAAGTATCGATACCGCTAGAATCTAGAATTTCAACAGGTTCAACCCAATCTCTACATTGAAATTCGCGATCCACATGACCATCGATCTCGTCGATGATGATCTCCCCGGTGAGCGCCTTTTTTGCAAAAGTCCAGCGGCTGTTCTTAGGCTGTTTTCAGAGCCGCCTCAGAGAAACCCTTAGAACGACGCCAGTCGCTTGTACATCTCATACCGCTCTTTGGCGTCCTGCTCCATCTTGCTGAAGAGCAGTTCGGCTTGTTCAGGATAGGAACGGCAGAGGGCGTTGAAGCGGACTTCGCTCATGATGAAGTCGCGGAAGGATTCAGAGGGTTCCTTCGACTCGAGGATGAAGGGGTTCTTGCCTTCCTCCTTGAGCTCGGGGTTGAAGCGGTAGAGGTGCCAGTAGCCGGACTTGACGGCGCGGGCCATCTCGATCTGGCTGTTGGCCATGCCGGACTTGAGGCCGTGATTGATGCAAGAGGCATAGGCGATGATCAGGGAGGGCCCTTTGTAGGCTTCCGCTTCCTTGATCGCCCTGATGGTCTGGTTCATGTCGGCGCCCATGGCGATCTGGGCGACGTAGACGTAACCGTAAGACATCGCCATCAAGCCGAGGTCTTTTTTCTTCGTCCGCTTACCGGCAGAGGCGAACTTGGCGATGGCCGAGAGGGGCGTCGCTTTAGAGGACTGACCGCCGGTATTGGAGTAGACCTCCGTATCCATGACGAGGATGTTCACATCTTCGCCGGAGGCGAGCACATGGTCGAGACCGCCGAAGCCGATGTCATAAGCCCAACCATCACCGCCGAAGATCCATTGGGACTTCTTGATCAGGTAGTCCTTGCGGTCAGCGATTTCGGCGAGCAGCGGATGGGTCTGGCCTTCGAGCAAGGGCAGGATCTTGGCCGTCGCCTGCTTGGAGGCTTCCGCGTCGTCCATGCCGACGAGCCATTCGTTGAAGGCGGCCTTGAGGGCAGCGTCGATGTCTTGGGTCAGCGCCTCACGGACCAAGTCAGCCAGTTTGGCGCGGATCTTGCTGACGCCCAGATGCATGCCATAGCCGAACTCGGCGTTGTCTTCGAAGAGAGAGTTGGCCCAGGCCGGCCCTTTGCCTTCCTTGTTGGTGCAGTAGGGCACGGAAGGCGCGCTGGCACCCCAGATGGATGAACAGCCGGTGGCGTTGGCGATGATCATGCGGTCGCCGAAGAGCTGGGTGATCAGCTTGACATAGGGCGTTTCACCGCAACCAGCGCAGGCGCCGGAGAATTCGAGCAAAGGCTGGGCGAACTGGCTACCCTTGATCGAATCGAGCTTGAGGAGGTTGTCCTTGATGGTGAGGGTGGTGGCGAAGTCCCAGTTGGGCTGCTGGACGGCGACCTGGCTGTCCAGTTCCTTCATGGTCAGCGCCTTCTGCTTGGCCGGGCAGGTCATGACGCAGACGCCGCAGCCTTGGCAGTCGAGGGGAGTGACCTGCAAGCGGTAGGTCAGGCCTTCAAACTGCTTGCCGCCGATGGCCTTGATGGTTTCAAAGGTAGCCGGCGCTTTGGCTTGTTCTTCGGCGTTGAGCAGGAAGGGACGGATGGCGGCATGGGGGCAGACGAAAGAACACTGGTTGCACTGGATGCAGTTTTCCTTGATCCACTCGGGGACGAAGGCGGCGACGCCGCGCTTTTCGTAGCGGGACGTTTCCACGGGGAAGGTACCGTCAGCCGCGTCGGCAAAGGCGCTGACCGGCAGCTTGTCACCCTGGAGGGCGTTCATGGGCTGGAGGATTTTTTCGATGAAAGCCGGCACTTCCATGGTGGCGGCAGCTTCATCGACGGCTTCCGCCCAGGAAGCAGGCACGTCGATCTTGACGAGCGCCTCGATGCCCTGGTCGACAGCGGCGGCGTTCATGGCCACGACGGACTCGCCTTTCTTGCCGTAGGCCTTTTTGATGCCCTCTTTCAGGTACTGAACCGCTTCTTCGATGGGGATGACGTTGGCCAGCTTGAAGAAGGCCGACTGCATGACCATGTTGGTCCGGTTGCCGAGGCCCAACTTCTTGGCGATGTGGACAGCGTCGATGGTATAGAAGCGGATCCGCTTCTCGGCGATGGTCCGCTTGATGCGGGCCGGCAGCTTCTCTTCCAGCTCTTCTGGCGACCAGACGGTGTTGAGCAGAAAGACGCCGCCTTCTTTGAGGCCTGCCAGCAGGTCGTAGTTATAGACGTAGGACTGGTTGGAGCAGGAGATGAAGTCGGCCTTGTGGATCAAATAGGGCGACTTGATCGGCTTGTGGCCAAAGCGCAGGTGGGAGACGGTGACGCCGCCGGACTTCTTCGAGTCATAGGCGAAGTAGGCCTGGGCGTACATGTCGGTGTGGTCGCCGATGATCTCGACAGCCTGCTTGTTGGCGCCGACGGTGCCGTCGGAACCGAGACCCCAGAACTTGCACTGGATGGTGCCTTCGGGGGCGGTGTCGATGAAGCTGCCCGTGGGCAGGGACAAGAAGGTGACGTCGTCGACGATGCCGATGGTGAAGCCGTTTTTCGGCTCGTCGGCCTTGAGGTTATCGAAGACAGCCTTGATATCGGAGGGGAGCACCTCTTTGGAGCCGAGGCCGTAACGACCGCCGACGATGAGGGGCTGGCAAGCGGCGTCGTAGAAGAGGGTGCGCACATCTTCGTAGAGGGGTTCGCCGAGAGAGCCCGGCTCCTTGCAGCGGTCGAGGACGGCGATCTTTTGGACCGTCGCAGGCAGGACGTCGAAGAAATACTTGGCCGAGAAGGGCTTGTAGAGCCGGACTTTGATCAGGCCGACCTTTTCGCCCCGGGCCAGGAGGTAGTCGATGGTCTCTTCGATGGTGTCACAGACGGAGCCCATGGCGACGATGATGCGCTCGGCGTCGGGTGCGCCGTAGTAGTTGAAAGGCAGATAGTCACGACCGGTGAGTTTGCCGATCTCCTTCATATATCCGGCCACGATGTCGGCGACGCCCTTATAGTAGGGGTTGCAGGCTTCTTTCGCCTGGAAGAAGATATCGGGGTTTTGGGCGGTGCCGCGGACACTCGGATGTTCCGGGTTGAGACCGCGCTTGCGGAAGGCCCGGACGGCTTCGTAGTCGACAAGCTTGGCGAAATCGGCGTAATCGATGATCTCGATCTTCTGCATCTCGTGGGAGGTGCGGAAGCCATCGAAGAAGTGCAAGAAGGGCACGCGGGACTTGATGGCCGCCAGGTGAGCGATGCCGCCGAGGTCCATGACCTCTTGGACGCTGCCGGAGGCCAGCATGGCCCAGCCGGTCTGCCGGCAGGCCATCACGTCGGAGTGGTCGCCGAAGATGCTCAGGGCGTGGCCGGCAACGGCGCGAGCCGACACGTGCATGACGCCGGGGAGGAGCTCGCCGGAGATTTTGTACATGTTGGGGATCATGAGCAGCAGACCTTGAGAGGCGGTGTATGTAGTCGTCAGCGAACCCGCCGTCAACGCACCGTGGACAGCACCGGCGGCGCCAGCTTCGGATTGCATTTCGGCTACAGTGACCGTCTGCCCGAAGATGTTCTTCTTGCCTTGGGCGCTCCACTCGTCGACATACTCCGCCATGGTGGACGAGGGCGTGATGGGGTAGATGGCCGCGCACTCCGTGAACGCGTAGGAGACATAGGCGGCCGCCTTGTTCCCGTCCATCGTTTGCATGACCTTGGACAAGCGTAACGCTCCCCTTTCAGATTGAATATTCGAATATATCGAATTTTGGAGCAATTCTGAATTGCTCGCAATTCGACCTATGAAGAGTATTTATTCGACACCCGACTTTTTCCTCCTTTTTTTTGCGCAAAAAAGAGAGGGTTCTTCAAATAAAATCCGGATCTATCCGATGCCCGTCGGGATCCCCAAAAAAATTATAGCGAAAGGGTTGCCTTATGGCAAGCGTTCACGAGATCATGAAATATTTCAACATTATCAGGAGCACCATGCCCGGGATGCCCAAGAAACCGGCGATGAGCGCGCTAGCCGGGTTTAGCGGCAAGGTCAAGCCGAAAGGCGCGCCCAGCAGGTTCGTTCCCCCGAGCAACAGCACCCCCAGAAGCGAGTTGAAGGCCAACGTAAAGAGCCATCGCATGGGACGTAAGAAGAGATGGCCGGTCACCATGAGCAGCAACACACCGGCGCCGATCAGAACCACCTGTTCTGTCGTGAGATTCACGGTTCTCCCTCCCCTTTCTCCAGATTGCGGCGGAGCCCCGAAGGAGCAGGGGGCTCCCACTACCCAATCTACGCTTGTCCCGCCATTTCAGAACGAAAAGGGGAAAAGAGACAAAACAAAAACCGGCTGCGGGCGCTCGTTCCGCCCTCAAGCCGGTTGTCGATTCTACAACTCGCGCCGGCCTTCCATCGCCCGCAGCAGCGTCACCTGATCGGCGTACTCCAGGTCGCCGCCCACCGGCAGGCCGTGAGCGATGCGCGTCACCTTGACGCCCATGGGCTTGATCAGCCGCGCCAGGTAGGCCGCCGTCGCTTCCCCCTCGACAGTGGGGTTGGTGGCGACGATCACTTCCTTTAGCTCCGGATCGGCCAGCCGGGCCATCAGTTGGCTGATCCGCAGCTGCTCGGGACCGACGCCCTCGATGGGTGACAGGGCACCGTGGAGCACATGGTAATGACCGCGGTACTCCCGCGTCTTTTCTACGGCTACCACGTCACGAGGCTCCTCGACGACACAGATGACAGCTCGGTCCCGGTTCGCGTCGCTGCAGATCCGGCACGGGTCGCGGTCAGTCAGGTTCGTGCAGACGGAGCAGTAGAGGGTCTTGTCATGGGCCTCCACGATGGCCTTGGCGAGGGCAACGGCTTCATTCCGCGGTACATGGAGCAGATGAAAGGCGAGCCGCTGGGCCGTTTTCGGTCCCACCCCCGGCAATTTGGACAGTTCCTCAATCAGCCGTCCGACCGGTTCCGCATAGTAGCGCATCGATTAGAACATACCGGGAATCTTCAGACCGCCTGTGACCTTGGACATCTCCTGACTGACCATCTCCCGGGCCTTGCGCAGCGCCTCGTTGACGACCGTCAGGATCAGATCTTGGAGCATCTCTACGTCATCGGGATCGACGGCTTCCGGTGCGATGGTGATGGACAGGATCTCGTTTTTCCCGTTGGCGACCACCTTGACCGCCCCGCCGCCCCCGGTGGCATCGACGGTGCGTTCGACCAGTTCCTCTTGGAGCTTGACCATATCCTGTTGCATCTTTTGCACTTGTTTCATCATCTTTTGCATGTCGCCCATTTTCCCGAACATCGGTAATCCCCCCTCCCAGCGTTTGGCGTCAGTAGTTTACCACAATTCAACAGCAATATAAAGCGCCGAACCGCAAAAAATAACACTGCCGCGCAAACCGCTCCCGGTCCCGCGACAGTGTTACCGACTGGGTACTAAAATAAATACCCCTCCTCTTGTTATCTCGGCGCAGGTTGCATCAACGCGAACAGCAGCCCCGTGATGACAACGGCCAGGAGGACAAGGTCCGTGTTAATCCACGAGGTCATCTGTCTCCCCCCCTTCCTGTGGTATTTTGATTGACTGTGGCGACGCTTATCCTGCTGACATCCAGTACTACAGGCTATGCTCGCGTTAAATTTGTGTTAAGCATTTTAAGATTATGTGAAGTATAGTGGATTCATTCCGTTCTGTCAATGTTTTTCCCCAGTAATTTTCCAGGCGTCCTTGCGCCGTCTCATGCACATTGAAGCCTGTCAGCCAGGCTCTCCGCCGTCACAGGCAAAGCGTATTTTCAGACCCTTTCGCGCACATTGAAATATGGGCGCAACGACAAAGACCTTGTGAAAAACGATGACGACAATGGAGGTGATGTACAGATGAGCAGTCGTGAAGGCGTCAAAAACGTCCCCGACGCGAAGAATCCGGAACTGGAACTCAAAGAAGGTCTCAATCCCGACGATTTTGAGGAAACGCCGAATACAGCGCGCGTCCGCACAGAGATGATCGTCGGTGAGAAGGGCGAAGAAAGAACCCCTTCCTGACGGGGCATGCTAAGGCGGGGGTGGTGTGATGCAGCGACGCCTGTTGGCTCGCCTGATTCCCATGGGGTTCCGGGGGTATATCATGTACAACCTCGCCCGTCTGGGAATCCGCTGGACTATGCGCAACCGCCGCTGGTTGCAGTTCCGGTAACCCCACTCCGTCCGGTTTCATGGAAAAAACTGGGAGACGATCATCGTCTCCCGGCTTTTTCCTATCGAATCTTCCATCAAAAGCGTCAAAGCGCCTCAGACAAGCCTTTAAAGCACCCAGGACAGCGCTATTCCAGCCCATCCAACCTGTCGTCGTCGTCAAATTCCACCGGCAGGTTGGGATCTTGAAAAACCTTGTCACGGATATAGGCCGGGTCAGCCCAGGGTGGGGTCGCGCCGCCTGTTCCCGCCGCCTTCGCCGGCGCCGGAGGAGCCCCCCCTCTTTGCCGCTGCTGCCGTTCCCCTCCGGGCTTCCACTGGCTTTCATGGCAGAGTTGAATCGACACCGGCCTGCCCAGGGCCTTGGAAAACTCCTCCTTGAGAGCGTTCACCACATCGCTCAATTTCGGATCGTTGGGCTGGTCATAGAGGGTGTTGTTATGGACCAGGACGACCCGGTTCAGTTCAACGCCAGCCAAACGCGTCTGTCCACGCAGGATGGAGCGTTTCAACGGGGAAATGCGCTCCAGCGCGGCAGCGAGCACATTGGGCCAGCAGGCGTTGACCTGGTCAATATGGATCGGCCCTTCGGCAAGCCGGGCTGCCGCTTTCGTCTCCTCATCCAGCTTGGAGATGGTTGCTGAGGGCATCGCAGGCTGTGGGCGCCGAAGCGCCTCCGAATCTAGGCTAGGGCGCTTTTCCCCGGAAGCCGCGCCTTGATTCTCAACTGCCTGCTGCATCTCCCGCACCTTGGCCTCGAGGCTTTCCACCCGCCGACGGAGGGCGCGCATCTCCATGTCAGCAGCGCCGCCGGCCCCGCCCGAAGTCGGTGACGCCGGCGCGTTGCCGGCGCCTTTCCCCCACTCTCGGCAGGCGATGCGGACAAAGGCCACCTCCAGCAGGATGCGCGGATGGGTTGTCCATTTCATGTCATTTTCGGCCTGGCTCAACAGGGCGATGCAGGCCTGCAGGTCGGATACGCTGTAGACGTGGCCTGTTTCTTTGACCTTTGCGGCGATGTCGTCGGGCATGTCCACCAGATCGGCGGCGCCCGGCACCGTCCGCAGGATCAACCGGTCCCGGTAGTGCCCGAGCAGATCCCGCGTCAGCGGCCGCACCTCTTTGCCCCGGTTGATCAGATCATTCAGCTGCATCAGCACATCGGAGAGCCGATCTTCCGCCAAACCCTGGGTCATGTCATAGAGTATCTCATCGGCGACAGCGCCCAAGATGGCCGTCACATCACCGCTGTCGATCTCGTTCCCGGCGTAAGAGACGCACTGATCGAGAATCCCCAGGGCGTCCCGCATACCCCCTTCGGCCTTGCGGGCGATAAAGGACAGCGTCTCGCGGGAGGCCGCGATCTCGTGATGGCGGCAGATCCGCTCCAGACGGTCGACGATCTCGTTGACACCGAGGCGGCGAAAGTCAAAGCGCTGACAGCGGGAGAGGATGGTGGCCGGGATCTTGTGCACCTCTGTCGTAGCCAGCACAAAGATCACATTGGCCGGCGGCTCCTCCAGCGTCTTCAAGAGGGCGTTGAAGGCCTCCGTCGTCAGCATGTGGACTTCGTCGATGATGTAGACCTTGTAGTTCCCCTCTTGGGGCGCGTACTTGACCTGTTCGCGCAACTCGCGGATCTCATCGACGCCCCGGTTGGACGCCGCGTCGATTTCCAGCACGTCGTGGGAGGCGCCCGTGTTGATGGCGCGGCAGTTAAGGCAGTCGTTGCAGGGTCTCACCGGGCCATGGCCGCTGCAATTGAGCGCCTTGGCCAGGATCTTGGCCGTCGTCGTCTTTCCTGTCCCCCGAGGGCCGCAAAAGAGGTAGGCATGGGCGATCCGCTGGTAGGCGATGGCATTCTGCAAGGTCCGGCTCACATGCTCCTGGCCGACCAGTTCCTGAAAGCTCTGGGGTCGCCACTCTCGGTAAAGCGCCAGATAGGCCATGATATCCTCCCACATCTCCGCCGATCGGCCGAAGCGATCCAGCTGGCATTGCGTTTACATACAGAAAAAAGATGGCTTACACCATCTTTTCTTACCGATAGGACTGCAAAATATTATTATGGCCGTGCACCCGACTTCGAACACTGGCTTCCGGGCGTTACCCCTGTAGTTAACTCAGACCAGGCTCCCCTGCGGCACCCGAAAGGGCCTACTTACCGTTGCTTCCTCCCGGACCTGGCGGGGTTCATAGGTTTCCGTTGCGCAGGACCCAATCTTCAACGTCACTTGCAGAAGCCGGACCCCACAAGTCAGGCCCTCAATTCGGGCATCCACCCCGCTGCAGCGGATTGCGGGTGACAAGGCACCGCTAACGCCCCGTGTAGCACGGCCAATCTTCACACAGAAAAGCAACCCAGAGATGGCTTGCTGGCGGAGAGAGAGGGATTCGAACCCTCGAGACAGGTTTTGCCCGCCTACACGATTTCCAATCGTGCGCCTTCGACCAACTCGGCCATCTCTCCGTGAATCTACATAGCATCAGTATATCGACAGAATGGACAAAAGTAAAGCGGAATCCGATGGGAACCGATCCAACGGTCGCTTAACTCGGGGCTTCTGTTGGGCCAAGCCCAGTTTGAGTGGTGAATGCGGCTTCCTGATCCAACGGTCACCCAACTCAGGGCTTCTGTTGGGCGGCCCATGCCGCAAGAGCCGGGACTCTCCCGTACCTGCAAACCCTTCGAAACGCTACGTTTTACAAGCCATATCATGATACCCTAAAACAGGTCTCATGTCAATCAACCCCATATCCAGAACCGCCTACCCCATAGCGGACCAGCTTCAGCAAAGCGTCCATTCCCTGCATATTTCCTTTCCTTCCCCTGGTTTCACTGGTATTATCATTATATACACGCATTCCCCCCTTCACTCGTCGTCCAGCGATATCGACCGGGAGGACTTATGCCATGGTCAGACTGGACAACCCGGAACAGTGGAAAAAAACCATCATCGGCTATTCGACCCTGGGGATCCTTGCTATCGGGATCTTGATCGCCCTGGTCAGCATCATCCCCTACTATAACCACTTGCAAAGTGATGCCGAGCAGCAACTGATCGCGGCGCTCCGCTCCCGGACCATGGTGCTGGAACAGTTTCTGTCGAAGTGCCGCGATGTCACCCTTCAGGTGACTAGCCGCAGTCAAATCAAAAAAAGCCTCTCCGCCTACTACCACGGCGAGATCAGTCGCCAGGAACTGGCCCTGTATACGGCTGAACGGCTGAAAGAAGCCCTGAACCCGGAGGCCGGCGTCATCGGCATCACCCGCTTTGACCGAGACAAACAAGCGCTGGTCCAGGTCGGCGCCGCATTGCCTCAGGAATGCCCCTGTGTCGCCGAAGACAACAGCGGCAGAGAGGCCATCCACGGCCCCGCGTTGATCGAGGGCACGCCCGTCCTCCTCGTCAGCGCCCCCATCACCACCGCGACCGGCGACGTGCTCGGCTACGATACGGTCATCTTCCGAACAGACGGGTTGCGCCATATCCTGGAAGACAAGACAGGGCTCGGCGATACGGGAGGAGTCTTGCTCGCACGCGTCCAGGGAGAGCAAGGCGAGTGGCTGTTCAACCTTCACGAGGCGTCCACCCCTTCCACCTTCCCTATTGACACAAAAGACCCCGTCGGGGCTACACTCCTGAAAGCGTCCGAGGGACAAAGCGGCCTTTACAACCCTCATTTCGTTCTGGCTCCCCACCACATCATCGCTTACGGTCCGATCCCGGACACTTGCTGGGTGCTCCTGGTCATGATGAGCTCCGACAAGTTTTACGCTCCCATCCGGGTTCAGACCAGCCTGCTCGCTGGCGTTATCCTCGGATTGATCGTCTTGGGCGTCCTGGCGATCACCCTTCTACTGCGCCTCCTGACCGGCAAAATCATCATACATGCGAGTGAAATGGAAGCAGAGATACGGCGCAAAACCCTGGCCTTGGAAAAGGAACTGCAAGAGCGCCGGCAGATGCAGACAGCCCTACAGCTGGCTAAAGAAGAAGCCGATGTGGCCAACCGCGCCAAGAGCGCCTTTCTGGCTAATATGAGCCATGAGATCCGCACCCCGATGAACGCCATCATCGGCATAGCCGACCTGCTCTGGGAAACACCGCTCAATGAAGAGCAAAAAAAATTCGTCCACATCTTCCGCGATGCCGGCAACAATCTCCTGGCGCTGATCAATGACATCCTCGACTTGTCCAAGATCGAGTCAGGCAAACAGGTGTTGCAGCCCGTCGAATTCTACCTGGACAACCTGGTCAACGATACAATCGCCCTCTTCTCCACCCGCGCCCAAGAAAAGGGCCTTGAACTGACGGTGCGACTGCCCGATGATATCCCTCGCCTTCTGTTGGGCGACGTCGGCGCCCTCCGTCAGGTGCTCTTCAACCTCCTCGGTAACGCCATCAAGTTCACCGAAACAGGCGCCGTCTCCCTCCACATCGAAGTCGCTGACCCGGTGGTATCGCCATCCGGCGCAACAGCAGATCCTAACCCGCCCCATTTTCCCGGCCAACCGGTCCACCTGCGTTTTTCCGTCATCGATACAGGCCTTGGCATCCCACCGGAGTGGCAAGACCGAATCTTCGACAGCTTTACCCAGGTCGACGCCTCATTGACACGGCGATTCGGAGGAACCGGCCTCGGCCTCGCCATCTGCAAACGCCTCGTCGAACTGATGGGCGGACAGATCTGGGTCGACAGCGAACCGGGAAAAGGCAGCACCTTCACTTTCACTGCTTGCATGGTCGCCCTTCCGCCACCTCACTTGCCCCCCGCCGTATCTGTAGAGAACCGTCTCCCCGAATCGGCGGGAAGCTCGGAGCAAGCGCCGGAACCGGATGGACGGCACCGCCGGGAAACAGGCGCTGCTTTGCCGCCGACTGCAACGAAGAGCCGGTGAAAAAGCATCCATTGTCGTTTGCCCTGAACCGGCACCGCTGCTTCTCAAGCGAAAAAAGGACAGAGAAAAAGCGTAAGAAACAGAAGCAGCAGGCGCATCACATAGCCCGCTGCTTTTTTCTACACCGTCGCATCGGCGGTCCGAAGTACCAGTGCCATCAATTCGTCAAAATGCTCGACGACAATCGTCGCCAGATGGGGATCGAACTGGGTGCCGGCGTGCCTGCGCAATTCTTCCTGAATGACACTGGGCGGCAACCCCTTGCGGTAAGGGCGGTCGCTGGCCATGGCGTCAATCGCGTCGGCGATAGCGATCACCCGGCTGGCTATCGGAATCTCCTCACCGCGAAGTCCGAGGGGATAGCCTTTGCCATCAAAGCGTTCATGGTGGTGATGAACGATATCAGCCACCTTTCGGAACATCCTGATGGGCCGCAGCAGTTCGGCACCCATGGCCGGGTGGCTTTTCATCTCGGCAGCCTCATCGGCGCTCAAAGGCCCCGGCTTCTGCAGGATGCTCTCCCGAATACCTATCTTGCCCACATCATGGAGCAGTCCGGCGATGCCGATCGTTTCGATCTCTCCGTCGGGAAGGCCCGCCAGACGGGCAATCGCCCGCGACAGGAGCATCACCTGTTCGGAATGGCCGCCCGTATAGGCGTCGCGCATGTCGATCGCCCGGGAGAGCGTCTTAATCATCTGCCAAAAGGCGTTGTTCAGCGATGTGTAGGCATTGGCGTTATTGAGGGATATGGAAACGGCCTGGGCCATTTCGGTCAGCCGTCCCACCATCTCATCGGTGTAAAAACCGGGTTCCCGGCTGCTGACAATAATGGCGCCCAAGGCTCTTTCCCCGGCCATCAGAGGAACATACACCGTCGAATGGTACCCCAAGGCGAGGAGCTCCTCCTCTTGCAAGCCCATCGCCTCCCGGCGCAGATCTGCGCAGATCCGCGGCTGTCCCGCCGCCGCCACTGCCAACAAGCGCGTCTGATCGAGGGGAATCGAAAGAGACAGGATCCCCGCTCCCTGAGACTCCCAGATGTAACACTCAGCTATCTTCTTCTCCTCTTCCCACACGGCGATAGAGATCGCTTCCGCCGGCACACGCACCCGGATGTGGTCGATAATCGTCCCGATCACCTCGTCCCGTCGCGCATTCTGCGCCAAGGCGCTCCGAAAGATACGGTCCAGCGACTCCAGCGTCTCCACCTTTTCCGCCAAGCTCGCTGTGGCCTTGCGGATCTCTTCCTGCAGCAACGCCTGGTGATCGGCCACGGCCGCGGCCATCTGGTTAAAGGCGATGGCCAGCGCAACCGTCTCTTCCGAGCCCGCTTCCGGGACACGGACTGACCGATCGCCATCAGCCATACGGCGCGCCGCTTCTCTGAGACGAACCAGCGGCAGGGTGAGCCGGCGGCTGATCCAGGCGGAGAAGGCCACAGCGGCAAGCGAAGCCAGACAGGCCACGGCGACGGAATAGTCAAAACGCTTTTTCTGCTGTTTGCGGAGGTCTGTCATCCGGACTGCGATCTCTACTGTCCCAAGGGTCTTATCAAGTTCCAGCACCGGAACTTGTTCAATCAGCACATCGGTCACGTAAAAGGTTTTCTCCCGTTGCGTCACGACCCTGCCGTTGGCGTCAAGCACACGGACATACTGGATATTCGGCTGGTTCAGAAGCGCCCAGGCCAGGGAATTGATCCGCTCGACATCCCCTTTCTGCAATTCCGATCCGACAGCGCTTGCCAGAAGGGTTGCCCCAGCCAGCGCCTCATTGCGCAGCGCCTCTTCCAACTGTGCGCGTTCCGTCCGCATGAAATGACCGGCCATTACCAAAATTCCGGCGAGGCTCAGGGTTGTCAAGGCGAACCAGAAGCGAAAGGCCGTCCCCCGAAAACCTGACACGGTCATCGCACCTTTCCAATCACAGTTCCGCACCCGAACGAGTCCTTGTCTTCATTATGGACACTTTTTTGATGCTTTGGCAAGACCAAGATAAAACCCCGCCAGCAGGAGACGCTGATGGGGTCTTGCCGATCTTCTCTTGTGATCTGCCGCTCTAATCTTCAATCCAGCGGAGCAATCTTTCGGCCCTCTGATGCCAATCCATCGATGCCACCCGTTGAATTTCCGCCAGGGACTGCTCGCTGCTCCAATGAGCAGGAATTTTTCCAAGCAAATCCAATATATCTTGATGGGTTTTTCCTACATAGATGACATCCTGAAACCGCATCGCGCTTGGCAACGCTGTTGAAAGGACCGGCTTGCCGGTGGCCATATACTCATACAGCTTCAACGGATCCGATGCGAGCGAATGGGGTTCATAATTCCTCGGCAATAAGAGAATATCAAATTGGTATAAAAAGTGCGGTACCCGCTCATAAGGGATCGAATCAATAAATCGAATCCTCGGGTGTCCTTTCAACTGCGACACAGCTGTGCTGTAAATTGGCCCTACCAGCGCAATGGAGCCCGTTTTTATGTGTTCTGCCATCTTCAAGATAAGTTCAAAGTCTATCCAACTCGTCAGGGCGCCGATAAAACCGATCACAGGCCTTTCCAGCCCATTTAATTCAGCGATAGGCCTTGCGTACTCTGGACGATAGGAGAATCTCTCCACATCCAAACCGTTTGGGAGCAAATGAATGTCATTCTGAAACTTCGCAGAAAACTTCTCTACCAGATACGGTGAGACGGCAGTGACAACATTCGCTTTATTAACGAGTTCTCTAAAACGGTCTTCCAGCACTGCTTTTTCATCAGGGCGGATCCCGGGAAAACCAAGGTTGTCGTCAAGTATATCAAAAGCCATCCTCTTTGGTTTTAATGCCATCATCGTCTGATAGGATTGCCCGATCCCACCCGATGAGAGGTACAAAAGACTGTCTTCCCGCCAATCGTCCCCCAAAAGACTTGCCATGAGGGAGGCTAGCCGTTTATTCACCCAAGAATTTTTCATGCTTCCCAGACCGAAGGAGGAGGGGATTGTTTCAAGCGGCGGAGTGCAAACGATGACGCCACTATCGTCGCGACAAGCCCAATCCATGGCAAAGGAGTAGTTTTCTCGTACGGCCCGTTGAAATCCCACACTTGGATTGATAAAGATCCTTTTCTTTCCCTTAAATGCCCTCGTCATAGACCGCATGGTGTCGCTGATCGTCTTCTCGTGCCAAGGATAGGGGTACATACCCAGTACGATAATGTTTTTAATTCTCATCGCCGCTCCCTCTTAACTTGAGATCAGAGAAGACTCCCTGCTTATTAGGAAGTACCGGCAGTGTTTCCTGTTACCCAACCCTGAAAATTTGACCGAAATAGTCTTCCCTATTATCTATCATATTATAATTCCCCTGCAGAAAGTAACCCCGAAACGAATAAGCTATCATTGCGCCAGGCAAGTGGAAAATCAGGAGGAGCCTCTTTGAATTTTTTGAATAAAATTTTTGCAGGGAAATCATATTATCTTCGCCCATGTGTTGCCCCGGCAAGAGCAAAAAGAAAAAACAAATCAGGGAGTCACCCCCCTGATTTACTGTAGTTATGTCGTCACTACGAAAGAATCGCTTTGCCGAACGGCCAAAGAGGATTAGTGCATAGGGATACTAGTCTTTCAGGACGAAGTAGAAAGGAATGTGGAGGAACAGGAAGAAAAAGGCCAGGATGTGGGCGACATTAAAAGTGGGGCTGTACATTTCCATTGGGCGTACACCTCCTTTTTTCCACATTTTCCCTGAGCACTGGCCGACAGTCTCCCTTGCGACCAGAACTCGGCTATATATAGTTTAACGTATTCGACGCCATTTTGGTTATTCCTTTTTTGAAAAAAAATTAAACAAACATGGCGCTTTGCCGCCAGAGAGCACCGCCGGCGAAAGCGGCCCCGCATTCGGCGACCAGTTTCACGGATAATGCGGGGAATGGAGATGCAGTGAAAAAGAATCAGTCGACTCTTTACCGCTATAGCGCATCCGCCTACAATAGATTGTAAGAACCATCACTTTTTTGACTGTAGTTAGGCATCACCAATGACCGAACCTATCCTGCCTTTTTTGCGCAATCTGAATAAAAAAACAGACAAGGAGCGGTATCTGTGAGCAAAAAAGTCGTCATCGTCGGCGGCGTCGCAGGCGGGGCATCCGCGGCAGCCCGCTTGCGCAGGCTCGACGAGCAGGCAGAAATCATTATCTTCGAACGAGACGGCTACATTTCCTTCGCCAACTGCGGCCTGCCGTACTACATCGGCGAAACCATCGTCGAGCGTTCCAACCTGATCCTGCAGACGCCGCAGATGATGCTCGACCGGTTCAACATCGACGCCCGCCTGCACAGCGAGGTGGTGTCTATCGACAGCGCAAAGAAGAGCGTGACCGTCAAAAGCGCCGACCGAGGTGTTTACGAAGAATCCTACGACGTGCTCGTCCTCTCGCCGGGAGCGAAACCCTTTGTCCCGCCCATCGCCGGCGTCGGGAGCGACAAGATCTTTACCGTTCGCAACATCCCCGACGCCGACCGGATCAAGGCCGTCGTCGACAACATAGCCCGAAAAAAAGAGAGAACAGCGGCCGTCGTCATCGGCGGTGGTTTCATCGGCGTCGAGATGGCAGAGAACCTGATCGAACGCGGCATCCCTGTCACCCTGGTGGAAGCGGCGCCTCATATCCTGCCGCCCTTTGACGATGACATGGTCACCCTGGCCGAGAAGGAACTGTCCGATCACGGCGTGCGGATGATCCTTGGCGACGGGGTGCGGGAGTTTGCGGAGATTCCCGGCGGCGACGAGATCGAGGTCACCCTGCTCAGCGGCACCCGCCTGAAAGCCGGCATGGTCATCTTGGCCATCGGCGTCAAACCTGATGTAGACTTTCTGAAGGGCTCGGGCCTCCAGTTCGGCCCCCGCGGCCACATCATCGTCAATGATCGCATGCAGACCAACCTGGACAGCGTCTACGCCGTCGGCGACGCCATCCAAGTCGTCGACTTCGTCAACGGCGGCGAGACGACCATCCCTTTGGCCGGCCCCGCCAACAAACAAGGTCGCGTCGCCGCCGACAACATCTGCGGCATCGACAGCCGCTTCCGAGGATCCCAAGGGACATCCATCATCAAGATCTTCGGCCTCACCGGGGCGATGACGGGCAACAACGAGCGCAACCTCCGCCGCCTCGGCATGGCCTACCGAGTCGTTCACGTCCATCCCAACTCCCACGCCTCCTATTACCCCGGCGCCACACCGATCGCGCTGAAGGTGCTCTTCGCTGAAACGGGCAAGGTGCTCGGCGCTCAGGCTTTTGGCTATGACGGCGTCGACAAGCGCATCGACGTCATCGCCACGGTCATCCGTATGGGCGGAACCGTCGATGACCTGAAGGAGCTGGAACTCGCCTATGCGCCGCCCTATTCATCGGCCAAAGACCCTGTCAACATGGCCGGCTTTCTCGCCGAAAACGTGCTTGCCGGTCGGGCAGACCTCTTCACCAGCAGCGATATTGATGGGATGGACCGGGAAAAGGCCGTGCTGCTCGATGTGCGCAGCGAACTTGAATACGAAAACGGCCACATCCCCGGCGCGATCCATATCCCCGTCGACGCGTTGCGGGACCGGCTCGGCGAACTGGATCCCAGCAAGGAGTACTGGCTGTACTGCAGAGTCGGCTTCCGCGGGTACCTGGCCGAGCGGATTTTGAAGCAACGGGGATTCAAGGCGAGGAACCTGTCCGGGGGCTATATGTCCTATGAGATCGCACGCTATCAGGTGGGAGAAACCGCGAGCAGTCAGCAGATGCCGGCGCTAGACGGCTGTGGTTGCGACTACACCAAAGAGAAGGTCGCCGCGCCAGGGCTTAAGAGCGGTCAGCAGATGCCGGCGCGAGGCGGCTGCGACTGCGGCGGCAGCGGTAATGGCAACGGCAAAGGCGACGATGCATGCTGAGTAGCTTCTTCACCTCGCAGATTGAAAAACTGATCAGCCACAAGAACCTGCAAGGATGCATGCTGCGCAGCTTCTTCACAGGCCGATTCGGTTTTGCGCGATGAAAAAAGCCCAAAAGGCATCCCCGAGGGGGATTCGCCTTTTGGACTTTTTGCTCTTGTCGAATCAGTTGTGCAGCGCATAGACACAGGCGTTGTGCAATACCTTCAGCCCGGCTTTTTCCGCTGCCTCGATGGCCTCGGCGCTCTCCGCTCCCGGTTGGAACCATACATAATCGATGCCGACGGCCTTGCTTTCATCGACCAACTTCCGGCTCACCTCCGGCGGAGTGACCAGGTTGATCACCTGTGGGACTTGGGGCAGGTCTTTCAGTTCGGGATACGTCGGGTCGCCGTCCACCTCCTTAACTGCTTTGTTCAGGGCGTAGACGGTGTACCCCTTTTGTTTTAACTTGCGGTAGATCTTATAGGCCCACTTTTCCTCGCTGCGGAAAGAACCGGCCACCACCCAGACTTTTTGCTTCAGCATGGACGAAATCAGGTCTTCCATTGCGCACACCCTCTTTTCTTTGTACCTGCTTCTCATCATACCAGAAATATTATCTTCCATTAACAAGGTTTTACTCCTCTACCCGGCCTCGTCAGTATCCAACCCCGTTATGAAAGGCTTGCTTTACGGCTCGGCTTGGCGATGCAAAAAGGCGCCGTTGCCGAGCTGGAGAACATCATACCCTGTCCGTTTTTTTCTTATCACCGGTTATTGGCTGTTGTTGCTGAACAACTTTGGCGATTTCCGTGTGCATCACCAACAGGCTGCGCTTCACTTCTTCGGCAACGAGGCGGATAAACCGTTCAGTGTTCCCCTGATCACCTTCTTCAAGGGCCACATAATACTCACGTCGTCGCTCCTTGGGAATGATCGCCGGCGGATATCCTTTCTGCAAAAGAAGAAAGTTCATGACGAGCCTAGCGGTTCGACCATTTCCATCAGGGAAAGGATGGATCGCCACCAACTTCTGATGCATCAGTGCAGATATCTCTAGGGGATGTAGCGACTTCTTGGCGTCTTCGTACCAGCGAAACAACTCCTCCATTTTTTCCGGAACAAGATAGTGCGGGCAGTAGTGGTGAATTTCCCCAGACAGAGTGACAACATAATTGTCGCGTGTTTTATACAATCCGGGGGGAACAGGTATCTCTCCCTTAGCGTATTTCATATCACTGAACAGTATCGCATGAAAGTCTTTCACCATTCGTTCCGATAGGTCACGAGAGGACAACGCTTCTTGCATAAAGTCAATAGCCTCCACGTGATTGAGCATTTCCATATGCTCTTTCAACGTGCGCCCTTCCACCGTCAATCCTTCGCGGAGAAAGAACACCGTTTCTTGCAATGTCATCGTGTTTCCTTCGAGCGCATTGGTATGATAGGTCCACTCCTCGCGGAACTTCCTTGACAGAGCCTCCATCAACTCTCGGCATAATGGCCTGTACTTGTCCACTATTTGCTTCAACCGATCAATCTCTTGAAAGTCCATCATTTCCCCTCCCCATAGCATCGTGAACGCGCAGTTTGTTCTATATTTTACCATGTTTTTATAGTGCGTCCCTATTCTATTTGAAGTTGTGCGGCACTATGCATCACAGTGGCGCACAGTGACGCACGGTGACGGACGGTGCGCCAACGTGCGCTTTGGCCGCTACCGCTTGGTCTTCTTCCATGGATGACTTTCTATTCTCGCCCCCGAGACCGGATAGGGTGGGATTGCCTATCGAAGCAATGGTGTGAACAAGGTGTTGGGAAAAAGCCTGAATGTAAGTAAAGCAAAAAAGTCATTCGCAAAAAAAGTTAAAAAATTTATGCGAATACTAAATGATTAATATCGACCACATCACGGAATGCCCCTGCCGAATCGTCCCGGCACCTTTCTTCCTTGTCGCCAAACGCAAAAACCACGTTTTTCTACTGCATTGGACTAACAATAGAAAAACGTGGTTTGCACATCACCGCTTATGTTCGTTAACAAATAACCAAAATTGGTCTTTTTTTAATAAGCCGAAGGCAAAAGCCTTGTGAAGTCAGTTGTAATGGCGGAGAGGGTGGGATTCGAACCCACGAGACGCTGTTAACGCCTACCCGATTTCGAGTCGGGCGCCTTCGACCAACTCAGCCACCTCTCCGTGTTGATGCGGTTTTCATGACTCAGAGCCTCCGTTGGCGAAGGGTCGATGTACCAACAAGGCTACTTCCTGCGCAGCCGCTGAAAAAAGGACTGCATCAGTTCTCTGGCCTCTCCCTCGCGCACACCGGAGATGACCGACACGCGGTGATTCGTCCAAGGGCTTTCGAGGATGTTGAAGCAGGTTCCGGCCGCCCCGCCTTTCGGGTCCATGACGGCGAAGACAACGCGGGGTATCCGAGCCAGCACGATGGCGCCAGCACACATGGGACAAGGTTCCACGGTCACGTACAAAGTCGCTCCCGCCAACCGCCAGCCACCGATTCGGTTGGCCGCATCCTGGATGGCCAGGACTTCGGCATGGGCAACGGGGTTCTTTTCCGTCTCGCGGAGGTTGTGTCCCCGGCCGATGACCTCGCCGTCTTTGACGATGACACAGCCGATCGGCACCTCACCCTTGGCATAGGCCTGTCGACCTTCCTCCAGGGCCAACCCCATGAACTTGTCGTCAGCGAGTGCCACTGCGGTCCCCTGCTCTTCAATTGATGAAATCGGCCGATGAGATCGATGAACCGGTCGTTGTCAGGCAACCGGTCACTGCAATGCATCCATCGCTTCATTGCCCACGAATAAAACGCCTTTCCCGGCACACTGTTCGGGGAAAAGGACGGTGCCTTCCTGGTGCCCCCGGAGAGAATCGAACTCCCGACGACAGGGCTTAGGACGCCCTCGCTCTATCCACTGAGCTACGGAGGCATTTTCCGCCAAAATAAAACCTTCATGACCCATCGGGTCGCAAACGATGACGAGAAGGGCTTTTCATAAAAAAAAAAGAAAGAAATGGCGCGCCCGGGAGGATTCGAACCTCCGACCTCTTGATTCGTAGTCAATTACTCTATCCAGCTGAGCTACGGGCGCATATTTCCGGGCGCTCTCTCGCGCCACAGGAAACAGTATAACAAAATACGTGTGATGCGTCAAGGTGTAGGGTGTGGCAATTTCTGTCCGCAGGGGCTGTCTTCCCGACTCTGTTCCCCGCTCTGCCTGTTACTCCTTGACGAAAGGAATCGGCTTCCCTGTTTTGGCGTCGATGACGCCGGCGGTCTCATATGCGGGCATATAGACCAGTTGGGGCTTGGGCGCACGCTGGTTGAAAAACTCCGGCCACAGATAGACCTCTTTCATGTCGAGGTTTTTAAGGTACCTCTCCTTGGCCGCCTCCGGGGAAAGGAGGCCGCGCTTAGACGGCAGTTTGTCAAAGTCAACGGGAAAATAGGTAAAGGACCATACCGTGCCCGTCGCTTTGTCGACGGACACGTGCCAGTGGAGCCCTTCAACGGGAACGCCGTCATGGATAGGGATAAAGATAAAATCGTAGACAGGACTTTCATGGAAGTCCTGAGGCAGCTTGGACAGGTCAACCCAATCGGGGTACGTCGGCTGCCCATCTTTCGGCTCTAACAGTTTCATTTCAATGGTCCGTGCCGGCAGGAAGGACTGGAGGAAGCTGACGGCCTTTTTTTTCGCCTCTTCGGCGGGGATCGCCCCATACTGCTTTGCTTCCTGCACCTGCCGTTCGCTGTCGACGTAGACGCGACCGATGGAAAAGCCGCAGACCCGCCCTGTATCCGATTCTGTTGTCAAAGAGGCGTAGCGGGGGCGGAACTTGTCGGGCCGGATTTTCGCGATCAGGCTATCCATGCGGGCTTGTTCGTCCCAATGATACCGCTTGATCGTGGGCGCGGCGGGCTCTTCTTCCTCTCCCTTAAGGGCATCGAAAAAGGTCATTCCCGTCATGTCGAAACCGAGATCTTTTTCGATAAACCGCCGACCTTCTTCCGGACTGCGGACATAGCGCTCCTTCCCTTGGCCGGTGATGCGGATGGTCGCCTCCATCTTCTTGAATCCATCGGCAGCAGCGTTGAATCCTTCAGAGAGATTTCCTGTGAAGGCGTCGATGTAGCCCATGCTGTCCGGCATGTAGACCAGGACCATCGGCTTTCTCCCCGGCAAGGGCATGTCAGCAAAGCCGCCCGGATGCTGATTCAGAAATTCTTGCGGCTGGTAGGACAGCACCATCCGCGTCTGCTCGGCCAAGCGCCTTTTCGCCGCTTCCAAGGTGATCGCTTTGGCCGGATCAGGGTACAAGGCGGGATCAGGCCGTTCCTTGTTCCAGTGGTGCACCCCGACGATCCGGCCCTTTCCGTCCACATCGACGGTCCAATTGTCGCTGCTGTTCATCAGGGGGATGCCGTTGACGAGCCCCTCAAACTGAACGCTGCGGTGTGTCCAGGTGACTTTTTTCCCGCCATCTGAAGCGGCGCCATGGGTCCCGGTGCTGCTGGCGCTCCCCGACGCGTAACGGTCAAGGTCGGCGCCGATGAGCTTCTGCAGAAATTCCTTTGCCTTTTTTGATGCCATCGCCTTGTCCGGCATGTCTGTTCCCGCCCAGTTGGGGTTTTGCCAACTGTACGAGATCAGGGCGCCTGTTTCATCAAAATTCATATGTACCTGGTTGTAGATCCAGTCTTCCGACTTCTTGTCTTTCGACTGCCGATCATCGAAGAACAGGATCCACTCTTCCCGTTCCAGGCGCTGCCCGTGCATCATGCGGGTGTTCTTCTCACGGAACTTCATCTGAAGATTCAAGGAGCCAAACTCCGGGTAGAGTGACCGGAGCAGGTCGATGGTCTTCTGGATGCGGGCTTCCACTTGGGGAGAAGCCTTCTCAATCTTATTCGCCTCCTCGCCCACTGTCGCCGTCTGCGAGGAAGCTGCGGCCAAGGCGGTTGCGGGAAAGGCGCCTGCCAACATGCTCGCAAGGACAAGACCGGCCAGGGCCGCCTGGGCGGGACGCCGCCCTCCCTTTCTTTGGCATCCCTTTTTCAGGTATATCACAAAAAAAACCTCCTTTGATATCTTCATTCGGTAAAAACGTTGTCAGTAGATTCAACTCCCCGTCCATTGACGCATAGGAACTGCGATCGGTTTCCACGAAAAAATTTTTTCGAGCCTATCGCGCCTCCGCCGAAAGCGCTGATCGGCACGTTGTCCTTCGCTAATGCTACATTCTCCTGTTGACGAGTGATCTCCTTGTTACATAGGCCTCGACACCAGACTTTGTTCCGCAACAGGACTTTTTTCGAACGACAAGTTTTGAGTAAAAGGATAAATTTTTAAAAAAAGAAAAACCCGGCATTGCGCCAGGCTTTTCTTTTTTATTGACGACGCTTTTCTGATCAACGACTCAACGACGCATTTCCGATTAACGACGCTCTTCCGATTAATGATGCTGACAGACCTGCCGGTCGTCGATGGGCGAGATTTTTCCGGCGCAAAAGGCGTCCACCACTTTTTGCACCGTCGGCTCGTTGGCCTGATAGACTTCGATGCCGGCCTGACGGAATCCGGAGAGGGGCCAGGCGCCGATGCCCTGCACGACCAAGGCATTCACCTGATGCTCCGAAAGCAGGTTCACCGGTCGCAGGCAACCGCCCTCATAGTGGGGCGGGTTGTCGATGACGGTATCCTTGACCCGTTTACCGTCGTTGATCTCAACGATGGTGAAGCAGTCGCAGCGGCCAAAATGGCCGGAGCACTCAGCAGACAGCCCGCCGGGGCGGACGGAGGGAATGGCAAGACGCACGTTGGACATGTTCAGCATCCCTTTCTGTTATTTCATTTGCTTTACCAGTGGCTTTCGGCGTTGGGCGCTTCGGCCGCCGTAAAGTCGCCGCGCAGGAACGATTCCACCACCTGGCGCGCGGTGCCCTTGACACCCTGGCCGATGCGGATGTCCATGGCCTGGAGAGCGGCGAAGGCTTTGGGTCCGACAAACCCGGTCAGTACCCATTCTGCCCCTTTTTCACCGGCGATTTCCGCCACTTTGATCCCCGATCCCTGCATGGCGTTTACCTGTCTGTGATTATCCAGGGCCTCCAGCAACGTTCGGCTGTCCGTGTCCACCAGAAGCAGCCAGCGCGCTCGGCCGAAGCGCTCATCGACTTGGTCGTCCAGAGAGGGACCGGTGCTCGTGATCAGCACTTTCAATGCAGTCACCCCCTTTGTGCTTTATCCAATGGTCTGCTCCTCCTTAGAAACCGACATTTCTCCCATTCGCGCCGCGTCCGCCGCCCCGGCGCCCGAAGCCGCCGCCGCCGTTGCCCATGCCGCGGTTGCTCAGACCGCCGTTGGCCGGACAGCCGTTGCCCCGTCCTCTCCCAAGACCGCCAAAGCGGCAGAAAGCGTTGGCGATCCGCCGAAGGCCGCCCTGTCCGCCTGAGGCGCTCCGAGCACCGCCTTGGCCGCCCAGAGCGCCGTCTTGGTAGACTGGCACTTCACCGACAGGCAAGATACAACGACCGCGCCCCCGTCCAGTCATAGATCCCTTTCCCAAGGGGCCGGTTCCATCCATTCGAGGCATCACGATTCCTCCTTCTTTTTGGTCACGGCTGTACCGCTCCTCATTCATCTGTATGCAGGCTGTCTCTAGTTGCCTAATGTCACTAGTTGGGCAACCACTTGCCGGCGAACCGCTAGGTGGCGCTGTCCGACACCGTTTTGGAGATGGTCGCCCAGATCGCCCGGATGGCCTCCCCCGCAGGCGACGGACCCTGCTCTACGATCGATCGACCAGCCAACTGGGCGGCCACCACCTGATCGTCAAAAGGGATCTCGCCGAAAAAGGGGATCGCTTCATCGCGGCACTCGTCTTTGATACGGGCAGTCATGTCCCGGTTTAAGTCCGCCTTGTTGACCACGACGCCGCAGGGACGGCGGAAGTGGCGGACCACCTGGGCGACGCGGCGCAGGTCATGAAGGCCCGATACGGTCGGCTCGGTCACCAAGACGACGAGGTCGGTTCCGGTGATTGAGGCGATGACAGGGCAGCCTGTGCCGGGACAGCCGTCGATCAGCACGTAGGACATCCCCTGCTGTTCGGCGATCTCTCGGGCGCGCTTGCGCACCTTGGTGACCAGTTGGCCGCTGGCCTCTTCGGCGACGCCCAGTTGGGCGTGGAC
Organism: Heliomicrobium modesticaldum Ice1; assembly: GCF_000019165.1. Lineage (GTDB taxonomy): Bacteria > Bacillota > Desulfitobacteriia > Heliobacteriales > Heliobacteriaceae > Heliomicrobium > Heliomicrobium modesticaldum. The sequence continues at coordinate 1,167,854 of NC_010337.2, read as the reverse complement.
AAAGGGGCCGAAACGGGTTGTGGACACATAGAGTTCTCCCGCCTGTTTCGGCGTCAGAGTGAAGGCTTCCCCAGGGCAGACATCGACACAGCAACCACAGCCTTCACAAGCGAAAGGCGAGATGACCTGCTTCGGTCCGGACCGGTCGAACTTGATGGCGTCAAAGCGGCAAACTTTCAAGCAACGGCCGCAAAAGATGCAGCCATCCTTGTTCCAGGTGAGGCTTCGCCCGCTTTCAAAGGGCTCTTTCTCCTCGATCTCCGGTTGCAGGAGCAGGTGCAGGTCGGCGGCATCAACGTCACAGTCGGCGAAGACAGACCGTTCCGCCAGGGCGGCGAAGGCGGCCACGAGGGATGTCTTGCCGGTGCCTCCCTTGCCTGATAGGACAGCGATCTGCTTCATGGCGTCACCTCCTCGCGCAGCCGCTGCCAAAGCCCTTGAAAGGCCTCCCGTATGGCCGGCAGTTCCCGCGCCGGCAGTTTCCCGTCGGCGTACACCTGGGCCACCTCACGGTCAAAGGGCAATTCCATCAACAGGGTGATCCCTTCCCGCTGGCAGTAATCGTGAACTCGGCTGTCGCCGAGACCGGCCCGGTTGATGATCACGCCGAAGGAAAGGCCCATCGTCCGGGCCATCGCAACGGCCAGTTGCAGATCGTGGAGCCCGAAGGGCGTCGACTCTGTGACGAGAACGAGGTAGTCGACGCCATCGATGGCGCTGACAACCGGGCAGGAGGTGCCGGGCGGCGCGTCGATGATCACTGTTCGTTCGCCAGTTGTCGTCCTGTCGTTCAGGCGGCGGCGCACCGCTCGGATGAGGGGCGGACTTTTGGCCTCGCCGATGTCCAGGATGCCGTAGACCAGTCGAACCGTTCCGGCGTCTCCCTGATGAATCGTTCCGACAGGTCGCTCTACCTCGGTGATGGCCCGAGACGGGCAATGGCGGCTGCAGCCCCCGCAGGCGTGGCAGTTTTCCGGAAACAGCATTGGCTTGCCTTTGACCATGATCAGCGCCTGAAAGCGACAGACGTCGCGGCAACGGCCGCAGCCGACGCATTTTTCCAGGTTGAAGGCTGGCATCAGCACACTGAAGGGAGTGGTCACTTTTTTTTCCGGGTGAATGAAGAGATGACAGTTGGGCTCTTCCACGTCACAGTCGGCCAGCAGGACCGGTTCATCCGCTACGGCAGCCAGGTTCACAGCCACCGTCGTCTTGCCGGTTCCGCCTTTTCCTGATGCGATGGCGATGATCGGTTTCATTGGCTGTCACCGGCACTCCCGCCGTCTGCTTGACCCGTTGAACGGCGATCGGCATCACCGCCGCCAGATTCGCTGGTCCCTTTCGCAGCAGACTCACCGGCAGATGGAGCGGCACTTTCGCCACCGGCAGACCCGGGCGCTCCCGCCGCTCTTTCGGCGGCTTGAAGAAAAGCCTCCAGATCGTTTTTTTGCTTGCCGATCCGGATCACCCAGGCCTGCAGGTAGCTCTCTCCTTCGGCCGTCAAGGAGTAAACCTTCCGCGCCGGACCGCCTTGTCCAGGCTCCAGCCGGGATTCGACCATCCCCTCCTCTTCCAGCCGCCGCAGATAACGGTAAATCACCGCCGGATCCGGCAGGGCGGACACAAAGTGCATTTGCTCCAGTTTTTCCATCAATTCGTACCCGTGCGCCGGCCGCTGGCGCAGGCTCAGCAGCACGCCGGGAAAGACCAGCGAATCGGAGCGTCCGCCGCCCATCCCGCCGCAACGGCAGCGCCCGCGACCGCGACCGGGACCGCGACCGGGACCGGGACCTTGACCTCGTCCGCTTCCCTCTCCCAGGCCCGGAGCCGGGCCTGGGCCGGAACCGTGGCCTTGACTACCTATAAACATATGCGTCCCTCCTTACAACTGCGCTGTCGCACCTTTCGCCGGTTGCCCGCAGGCGCTCACGATCTCGCGGGCGATGGCCATATAAGCCTTGCTGGATGGCCGACAACATAGTGTTTCCCTGTAACTACTGACATATTATCACTAGTGGTCAGAAAAGTCAATTCCGATGATGGACTCTTTGTGTGATAAAAAAAAAAAAGACCGTCACCGCCGGGGAAATCCCCGTCAGGTGAACAGTCCTTCTGTCATCGTCAGTGACATTGTTAGCGCGCAGCAGACTGGCGCCATTTCTCCAGGTAAGCCCGGATTGCCGCAGCGTCCTCCATAGCCAGCACCGCTTTCCGCACCTTTTGCGCCTCGCTGACGGAAAGACTGCGGATGACCGCCTTGACCTGCGGGATCGAGGGGGCGCTCATGCTCAACTCGTCGATGCCCATGCCGACCAAGAGGGGCGCCGCCAAGGGATCGCCTGCCATCTCGCCGCACATGCCCACCCAGATCCCCTGCTGCCGCGCCGCCTGGATGGTGGCGTCGATGAGCCGGAGGACAGCCGGATGAAAGTGGTTGTACAAGGGGGCCACTTTAGGGTTGCCCCGGTCGACAGCCAGGGTGTATTGGACGAGGTCGTTCGTGCCGATGCTGAAAAAGTCACAGGCCGGCGCCAGCAGCGATGCGGTGGCAGCCGCCGCCGGCGTCTCGACCATGATGCCGACGGGGACATTGGCGGCAAATTCCCGCCCCTCCCGCGCCAACTCCTCGGCTGCCTCGGTGAGGATGGCTCGGGCCTGGCGGATCTCGCCGACGCTGATCACCATGGGCAGCATAAGGGCCACCTTGCCATAGCAACCGGCCCGGAGAATGGCCTTCAACTGAGTGCGGAACAGATCGGTTCGTTCCAGGCTGATGCGGATCGCCCGCCAACCCAGAAAGGGGTTGTCTTCGTGACCGATGGCCAGATGGGCCAAAGGTTTATCGCCACCGATGTCGAGGGTGCGGATCACACAGAGGTGTCCGCCACAGCCTTCCGCCGCCTGGCGGTAAGCGGCGAACTGCTCCTCTTCACTCGGGAGAGCGTCCCGTTCCATGAACAAAAATTCGCTGCGAAACAGGCCCACCCCTTCGGCCCCCAGCGCCCGCGCCTTCTCCCATTCGCCAGGCGAACCGATATTGGCCGCCAACTGGACCTTCACACCATCGCGTGTAACGGCAGGCAGGGTCGCCTCGGCCAGATCCTTCCGCCGTCGCTCCGCCTGCGCTGCGATCCGCACCAGAACAGCGTTGCGTTCCTTCTCATCGGGAGATAATCGCACCTCGCCGGAAGCGCCGTCGACGATGACCTCGGCGCCGTCGGGGATTTGGTCGACGGCCTCTCCAAGACCAACAACGGTCACGATACCTTGGGCTTTGGCGATGATCACGGCGTGAGAGGTGGTGCTCCCCTGGCCCAAAAGCAGGGCTTGCAGTTGTCCCGGCGGGTAGGCGGCCACGGCAGAGGGCTCCATGTCGCTGGCGCATAGGACAACCCCACTGTCTGCCATGCCCCGCGCCTTTTCCCCCTCGCCGTCCACCCCCAGCAGCAGTCCGGCCACCCGCCGTCCAATGTCCCGGATGTCGGCGGACCGCTCGCGCAGGTAAGGGTCGTCAAGGGCTGCAAACTGGGCAGCATAAGCCTCGCAGGCAGCCAGGACAGACCGGGGAGCGCTGTCGCCCTCTCGGATTTTTTCCATTATAGACGCTACGAGTCCAGGGTCGTCGAGCATCATCACATGGGCTTCCATGATAGCCGACAAGGTGTCATCGACAGCCGGCCCGGATAGGAGCGCCTGCAACTGTTCCTTCGCACCGGCGAGCGCCTGCTCCAGCCTGGACGTCTCTTCTTCCACGGAACCGGGGCGGTATCGATCCAGATAGGCCGTCAGGTCCTGAGCCGGTCGTTTGATCCGGCCCAGGGCGACACCGGACACGACGCCCCTGCCAAAAAAAGTTGTCACCGCCGCTCCCTACCCTTCGCCAAAGTTGCCCTCGACCAGCGCCTGCAAGGCGGCCAGGCATTCGGCTTCATCCTCGCCGTCAGCGGACACCGTGAAAGCGGCACCCTTCTTCAATCCCAAGGTCATGACATTCAAAATGCTCTTACCATCGGCCCTCTTGTCGCCGGCCACGATCTGGACTTTGCTCTTAAAACGAGCTGCCGTCTGCACAAACTGGGAGGCCGGCCGCGCATGCAGACCTGTGGGATTCGTCAAGACCAGTTGAATCTCTGTCAACGGAATCACCTCCTCGGGCTGGAAAGTCGGCAGGGGCGGTTCTGCCGCCCCCCGACCTATTTTGGGAACTAAATATTTCAGAAAAATGTTTTATTGGAAAAAAGTGTTTCTTGTGAAACTAGATGATTTTGCGCATCTCCCTGGCGCCTTCCGCCGTCGCCAGCACTTGCTCTAAGGAGCTGCCCACGGACGCCTCAACGGCGGCGCCGATGGCCCCTTCCAGGATGGGGGCGTCGGCGACGCGGACCCGCTCGCGGATTCCTTCATCGAGAAATTCCATCGCCGTATCGGTGCTGAGGAGGGCGCTGCCCAGATCGACGAGGACAAGCACCCCGTCGTCGCTCCAGGCGGCTTGGATGGCTTCACTCACTTTGAAGGCGTCAGTGCCGATGGAACCGTCGGCCATGCCGCCGGCAGGCAGGATTTTTTGATCCGCCTTGGCCATCTGCCGGGCCAGATCGCAGATGCCCTCGGCCACTTTGGCGCTATGGGAGACGATGACGATGCCGACCATTGGCTTACCCCCCTTATGGCGCCTTGCGGCAAAAATCGGTGATGGCCGCCAGCATGATCGCAGCAGACGTGGCCCCCGGATCCTGGTGGCCCTTGCTGCGTTCGCCGAGGTAGCTGGCCCGGCCCTTGGTGGCAACGATGGTTTTGGTGAACTCGACGCCCTGGCGGGCTGCCGCAGTGGCCGCCTCCAGACATTCAACGAGGGGCTTTTGCGCCTCCAGGCCCTGGACAAAAGCCTCAAAGGCCGGCTCCAGCGCGTCAAGCATGGTTTTTTCTCCCCGGGTAGCCTTGCCCCGGTCCTTGATCCCCTGAATGGCGGCGGCCAGCATCTCTTTGACCGTCTCACCGTCTAACGCCCTTTTCCCCTGGGCGGGCGCGGCGGCGCGCAGGAAGGCGGTGCCGTAAAGGGGGCCGGAAGCGCCGCCGACGGTGGAGATGAGGGTCATGCCGACCATCTTCAGCAATGCACCGATATCGGCGTTCGGCGAGGCGGCCGCCTTCGCCCGCACCGCTTCGACGCCGCGGGACAGGTTGATGCCGTGATCGGCGTCGCCGATGGCCGCGTCGAGAGAGGTCAGGAAATCCTTGTTTTGGACGATGGCATCGGCCACCGCCCCGATCAATGCGATGGCTGGATTATTCAACAGCGTCACCTCTGACCGCCGGCGCAGAGCCGGCTAAAAATCTTGCTCGATCCAGGAGGATGGCAGCCATGATCGCCCGTCGGGCTGCCGATGTGTGCAGGCATTAGGCCGGGTTGCGCCAGCCGAAAAATCAGGCAGCTTTCATCTACTAGAACTGGACGAAAGCAGGCGTATCCGCCGGTGCCAGCAGCAGCTCCTTCAACTCGGCGTCGAGCTTCAGCAGGGAGATAGAGAACCCTGCCATTTCCAGCGAGGTCATATAGTTACCCACGTAGGTCTTGGCGATCTGGATGCCTTTTTCGCCGAGGAGCTCGGCCACCCTGCGGTTGACCACATAAAGTTCCATCAAGGGGGTGGCGCCGAGGCCGTTGATCAGGACGGCTACCTCGTCACCGGCGGCGACGTCGATATCGGCCAGGATTTTGTCGAGCAGGTGGGTGACCGTTTCATCGGCGCTGCCGATCCTTTCGCGATGAGTGCCCGGTTCGCCATGGATGCCCATGCCGATCTCCACTTCGTCTTCAGCCAGGGTGAAGCTCGGCTTGCCGGCAGCCGGCACGGTGCAGGGCGAAAGAGCCATGCCCATGGAGCGCACATTGGCGATCACCTTTTCGGCGACAGCTTTGACCTCTTCCAGGCTGGCGCCCTTTTCAGCCTTGGCGCCGGCGATCTTATGAACAAAAACGGTGCCGGCGATGCCGCGGCGGCCGGTAGTCCAGGTGCTGTTTTCCACGGCCACGTCATCATTGACGACCACCTTGGCCACCTGGATGTTGTCAGCTTCGGCCATCTCTGCCGCCATTTCAAAGTTCATCACGTCGCCGGTGTAGTTCTTGATCACCAGCAGGACGCCCTTGCCGCTGTCGACTGCCTTGACGGCTTCATAGACCTGATCCGGCGTGGGCGAGGTGAAGACGGCACCGGCCACTGCGCCGTCCAACATGCCCCGGCCGACGAACCCGCCGTGGGAGGGTTCATGACCGCTGCCGCCGCCGCTGACGAGGGCGACCTTGCCGGCCACAGGCGCATCGGCGCGGACAATGACGTCGAAACCTTCCACCCGCTTCACATACTGGGGATGGGCGAGGACGATACCTTGCAGCATTTCTTCGACGACTTGTTCCGCCTGATTGATGACCTTTTTCATTGTCATCCGCCTCCGCAAATAATTTTTTGTCGTTAGGGCGCATGAGATTTTGTTTGTCCCTTTGAGAAAAATCTCCGCCCGATACAACCTGCTACTTGTTATTGCAAGAACCATGCCAATGCGGTGGAGTTTTAACCGGTGAATGCCAAAGGGGGCTGAAATACGCCCGAAGGCGGCGCACAGGCGAAGGTACAGCCTTTGGCGAGGGCTTGAGAAGAGCGTAGGGCCCGTCTCAACAGATGTTTGCTTGGAAAAAAGTATCAAGCCGTCGGCTCATTCGTTGATACTTTTTCCCAAGGCCGCTCCTTTTTTCCCAGGGCCTGCACCGGCTTCGTTCTTGTCGATGCCGTACTTGCGGGCTTTCGCCGCCACGGTTTTATGAGTCAGTCCCAGGGCTTTGGCGGCGGCGTTGAAGCTGCCGTGCCGGCGCAGAGCCAAGGTGATGATCTGCTGTTCGTATGCTTCCCAGGTCAACAGCGGCGCGTCACCCTGTTCCTCCCACCTATTCTCCCTGAAAAGGGAGCCGCTGATTCCCCCGACCGACCTGCCAATCTTGTGCTCTCTTCCGTTATATCCGCGTTCCCCTGCGCCGTATCTCCCGCCAGCAGGTCGCTCTTCAAGAGGCCTCCCTTCATGATTTTCCTCGGCCGCCCGCTCCCGGAGGTAGGTGGGCAGATCACTGTCGGTGATCCAAGGGCCGTCGCTCAAGGTGACGACCCGCTCGATCAGGTTGGCCAGCTCGCGCACGTTGCCCGGCCAGCTGTAATGCATCAACGCCTCCAGTGCGTCGCTGTGGATGCCTCGCAGCGCCTTGCCCTGTTCCCGCCCGGTCTGCTGGAGGAAATGTTCCACCAATAGAGGGATGTCTTCTTTGCGTTCACGGAGCGGCGGCAGCAAGATCGGAATGACATTCAACCGGTAGTAAAGGTCTTCCCGAAAACGGCCTTCGGCCACCAGCCTTTCGAGGTCCTGATTGGTGGCGGCGATGATCTTCACGTCGACTGTGAACGTCTCTTCGCCGCCGATGCGGCTGATCTCTTTTTCCTGAAGCACGCGAAGCAGCTTGGCCTGCATGCCCTTGTCCAACTCGCCGATTTCGTCGAGGAAGAGGGTGCCCTTGTGGGCCAGCTCGAACTTGCCCAGCTTGCGTTTGATAGCGCCGGTGAAGGCGCCCTTTTCATGGCCGAAGAGCTCGCTCTCCAACAAGGTCTCAGGGATGGCGGCACAGTTGACGCGAATAAAGGGTCCCTTAGATCGCGGCCCCGATTCATGGATGCCTTCGGCCACCAGCTCCTTGCCGGTGCCGCTCTCACCGCGGATGAGCACCGTCGCCGGTCCCTCGGCCGCCTTTTCCGCCATCGCCAAGGCGTCGCGCACCTTGCCGCTCTGGCCGATGAAGCGCGCGAAAGCGCCGCCCGGTTTTTTCGCCCGCCGCAGTTCCTGCTCCAAATACTCGGCGCGGGCGGCCATGCGGTTCAGCTTCTCGGCCAGTGTCTGCACATCGGTGAGGGTCTTGACAATGGAGACCACCCCGGTCACCTCCCCATCGACGATGATGGGATAGGCGTCGGCGATAACGGTCACATCGCCGTCCTTTTGCGCCAGATGGCCCAATACCGGCTTGCCCGTCTCCAAAGCCTGCCGCCGCGCCCCCCGCGGCGACAGGTTCCGCACATCCCGGCCGATCAGGTCCTCCCGGCGGCCGTTGACGATGCGGGCATAGGCGGGGTTCACATAGGTGACGCAACCTTCCCGGTCGACGACGCAAATGCCATCCTGCACCGATTCGAGGACCAGCTGCAGCCGCTCTTTCAGTTCCTTCACCTCGTGCAGTTCGTGCGTCACCTTCTCCAGCGCCGAGATATCCTCAAAGACGGCGACGGCGCCTTTGACCTGCCCGTCGACGACGATGGGCGTCCGATTGGTGAGGATGACCGCGTCGCCGATCATCTGCCGCCGCCCCAGTTCCGGCTGCCCTGTCTCGGCGACGATGTGCATCCTCGATCCGGCGATGACCGCCTTCGCCTTCCTTCCAATCACATCGCTGGCCCGCATGCCCATGATCCGCTCGGCGGCCGGATTGAAGACGGTGACCACATCGTGGGCGTCAGTGACGATCAGGCCGTCAGCCATGCTGGCAAAGACCTGTCCCGCTGTCAGGGCGCTGTCCTGGAGGAGGTTGTCTACCTGGCGCTGGACCTGTTCGTCAGAAAGGGCGAAGTCGCTTTCGAGGAAGCGCACCAGTTCCTCAACGGCGATGGCGGCCTGCGGCGGCTCGTTGCCCGGCCTTTCGGCGCAAGGTGCATCTGCATCAGCCGGAAAGGGCGTCTCACCGGTGTCTTCTGCAGGCCTCGCCGACACCCAGACGGCCTCACCGGGCTGGACAGCGAGAGAGACCAGTTGCAGCAGCGTGGTGGCCGGCACCGGCTTGCGGTCCCGGTGACGCAAAAAGAGGGAGACCCGGTACCGCCTCTTAAGTTCGCTTGCCTTTTGCACGATCATGGCTGCCACGCGGGCATGAAGCCCTTTCTCATGACGGATGATCGCTTTTATCTCGTCGATCCACTGCGTTGACAAAGGATGTTCATCCTCCCTCGAGCCGACGGCGTTAGTCTATGTTATTGCTTTCTCATTCGCTTTTTTCTGAACAAATCCTTTTCGGTAGATTGCCCTTGTATAAAAAATCTAAATATTAAAAAAATTGCAAAATTGTATCTCCCGCTTTTTTTACAAAAATTTGCAAAGGACTTTTCAGCTCTCCTGAAGAAAAGGTAGCCTCACAGAAAAATATTTACAGAAAAAGGCGACCAAGCAGGGGACGTAAAAGCGTCCACAAGGAAAAGACAGCAACGATATAGGAGGCATGCGCAGTGAGACAAATCAAGCATAAGATCATGGTGGCCATCATGCTGACCACCTTCATGATGACGGCTATCCTCGGCGGCACCAGCCTCATGGGGATCTACAAGAACGCCCAGATGGAAGTGGCCAACAAGCGCGCCCAGCTCTACGCCCAGTATGACAGCCTGATCAAAAGCCAGGTCGACCAGGCCATGGGCATACTGCTCTACGCCTACAACAAACAACAGACGGGCGAACTCACCGAAGTCCAGGCAAAAAAACTGGCTACCGACATGATCAAAAGCCTCCGTTACGGCGAGAAACAGGACGGCTACTTCTGGATCGATGCCGTCGACTATACCCTCGTCGCCCACCCCATGCTGACCTATCAGGAAGGGTCTAACCGCAAAAACAGCCAGGACCCCAAAGGCGTCTACATCGTCCAGGAAGTGGTCGCCGCCGCCCAGGGCAAGAACAACGGCTACACCGATTACCTCTGGGAGAAGCCGCAAGACGTAGGTTCGGGCAGGCTGACGCCCAAACGCGCCTACTCTAAGCTCTTCAAGGAATGGGGCTGGGTCATCAGCACCGGCAACTACGTCGACGAGATCGAGACTGCCGTCGAAGCGGTCCGCCAGAAGCAATGGGACACGACCAAGGGCGAGATCATCTTCGAAGCCTTTTTCTCCCTCCTCTCCCTGCTCGTCTCCGGCACCGTCGCCGTCTTCCTCAGCCAGCGCATCGCCAACCCGCTGAGGGCGATGATGGCCGGCATCGAAAAAGATGCCGACGGAAAAATCACCATCCGCAATGTCCATGTCGAGGCCAAGGATGAGATCGGCGATCTGGCCCAAGCGCTGAACGGCCTAACGGCGCAAGTACGGCAGTTCCTTCAACAGGTCATCGAATCGTCAGGCCGGATCACCCAAAACGCCCATGACGTGGACCAGTCCTGCCATCAGCTGGCGCGCCAGTCGATGGAGACCACGGCGATCACCCAGGAGATCAGCGCCGCCATGGAGGAGTCGGCGGCGACGATCCAGCAGATCAACGCCACCATTGAAACCGTGCACGAACAAACCCGTTCGATGAACCAAAACGCGACTGAGGGCCTTACCCTTTCGCGCACCATCGACCAGCGGGCCAACCGCCTCCGCGAAGAGGCCCTGGCCTCGGCCCAGCAGGCTCAGACCGTCTTCGCCGATATGAAGCGCCAACTGACGACTGCCATCGAAGGCTCACGGGAGGTGGAGAAGATCGATGAGCTGGCCAAGGCCATTTTGCACATCACTGAACAGACGAACCTGCTCGCCTTAAACGCCGCCATCGAAGCTGCCCACGCCGGCGAGGTCGGCCGAGGCTTCGCCGTCGTCGCCGGCGAGATCCGCAAACTGGCCGAAGAATCGGCTCGGACCGTCGAGGACATCCAACAGATCGTCACGGCAGCTCGCGCCTCCGTCGCCCTCCTGGCCGATACCTCCGGCAAAGCCGTCGACTTCATGGACGAGGGCGTCATCACCAGCACAACGAAACTCCGCGACGCCGCCGAACAGTACAGCGCCGACGCCAGACGCTTTGAGACCTTCATGGAAGAGTTCAAGGGCACCTGTGACCGTTTGGATGAGACGATGGAATCGATCGCCAAGTCCATCCAGCAGATGACCGCCGCCGTCAATGAGAGCGCCGACGGCATCTCCCAGGTGGCCGTCCAAACTGCTGACATGCAGCATCAGGTCGGGGCGATCAAGGAGAAGTCGGACGAGACGAATGAGAATCTGAAGAAGTTGAATGACTTGGTAAATGGATTTAATATCTAACTTTTCCCGAAAAAACAACCAACGCCCTGATCCTCCATCTGGAGGATCAGGGCGTTGCCCCTTTTCGAGGTAACCGCAGATTGGATAGCCGTCTCTCTTTGCGGTCATAGTAAAAAACGGGTGAGGAAATGAACGTTGCCATCATGGGGGCCGGCCTATCCGGGTTGAGTTGCGCCATTGTGCTGGAGCGATACGGGATCGAGCCGACCATTTTCGAAGATCGCAGTCAAGTGGGCGATCGCTTCGTCACCGGTGAAATTGACATGGAGATCCTCCATCGCCCTGTCATGGATATGTTGCGCTTTTTCTCGAAAGAGCATGGCATCTACCTGCAGCCAGTGGCCAATCTAGCCAAACTGGTCGTCTTTTCGGAGAACCGCCGTTGCGACTTCCAAGGGCATATTGGCTTTTCCGCCACCCGGGGACGCCATCACCAATCCTGGGAGGCCCAACTGGCCCGCCAAGTCCGTGCTCCTATTCGATTCCATTCGAAACACACCTACCAAGACCTGCTGCAAGAGTTCACCCATGTTGTGCTGGCTACCGGCGACAGCGAATATGCAGCGAGGCTGAAGAATTTCCGCATCGATTTTCGGGTCGCCATGAAAGGCGCCACCATCCGGGGCCGCTTTGACCCGCAGATCGTCTGCGCCTGGCTCGACAACCGGATCGCCCCAAAGGGATACGCCTACCTCATCCCCTATTCAGAAGAGGAAGCCTGCTGCGCCATCGCCTATCCCGAGCCGCCGGTAAACCAGCCGGCAGATCTTCCGGGAAATCCGCCCGCTCACCTGCAAGCAGAAGCCTCCAATGGCCTGACCGATAAATCTCCCCGGCCGATAGATGTCTTCTGGAGCCGCTTCCTCGCCCGCTATGCCCGCGACATCGGCGAGCCCCACGACATTCACCATACCTGGGACATCTCCGGCTATCCCATCGGCCGCTGCTACTATCCCCGCATCGGCAACACCTATTTTGTAGGCAACTGTTTTGGCGCCGTCATGCCCTTCCTCGGCTTCGGCCAGTACTACGCCATCTTGACAGGCGTCCATGCGGCCTATGACCTCCTGGGGATGGGAGACTACGCAGAAAAAGCAGCCCAGTATCTAACCTGTTACGAAGAATCCCTTGTCATCCGCCGAGCCATGGAGCACGTCTCCAACCGGGGCTTTGATCGGCTGCTCTGGTTTCTAGATGGCTCTGTTGGGAACTGGCTCTTTGACACCCCAAGGGATGTGTTAGGCACGGCAGCGCAGGTGATGCGGCCCTTTATCTCTTTGCTATAATAAAAAACTGTAGTCGTAACCTAGACTACAGTCATGCTCATAAGGATTTGCTTATTTGGCGGAGGGAGTGGGATTCGAACCCACGGTAGAGTCACCCCTACAACGGTTTTCAAGACCGCCGCCTTCAACCGCTCGGCCATCCCTCCGCATTCACCAGAGCGTCAAAGCCCCGGCAGAAAGTCGTAAATATGTTACCACAGTCACCCGGAAAAAGCAATGGGAAGACACCTTGCAAAATTCATCCCTTACGCCTCCACCTCAACGATGATCTCCACCTCGACTGGCGCGTTCAGCGGCAATTCCGCCACGCCGACAGCCGAACGAGCATGCTCGCCGGCGGCGCCGAAGATCTGGACGAAGATCTCGGAGGCGCCGTTGAGGACGGCGGGCTGGCCGGTGAAGCCAGGAGCGCCGTTGACGAAGCCGGTGACTTTGACGATGCGGACGATCCGGTCGAGGCTGCCGGTGACCGATTTGACGGCCGTCAAGCAGTTCAGGGCGCAGAGGCGGGCGGCCCGGCGCGCTTCTTCCGCTGTCAGGTCGGCGCCAACCTTGCCGGTGTAGAGGAGAAGGCCTTTGACGAAGGGCAGTTGGCCGGCTGTAAAGACGAGGTTGCCCGTCCGGACAGCAGGCACATAGGCCGCCACCGGCGGGATGAGCTCCGGGAGTTCGAGGCCCATGGCTGTGAGCCTTTCTTCCACCGAGAGATTGAGATTATCTTCCTCTTTCGGAACGACCGTCTGCATACCGCTCCACCCTCTTCCCTTTTTGTCGCTGCGCCGTTTGCGGCGCCTCTCCCCATTTCCACGGGCGTCGCCTGTTTTCCTCTTTAGCGCTTTTTACAGGGTTTTCACAACGCGCTTTTGCCTTTTGCGGTGCCTTTGCCTTTTGCCAAGCCTGTACCTGTACAGGCTTTTCGGTAAGACAGGTCATCCCCGTCACTGCGCCTTCTCAAAAGCCGCCACCCGGTTCTTGCCGAGGCGCTTCGCTTCATAGAGGGCCAAGTCGGCCCGCTGGATCAATTTCTCCAGGGTCTTGCCGTCTTCCGGGAAGGCCGAGACGCCCATGCTGAGGGTGATGTACTGAAGTTGGCCGTCACCGATCTCGATGGGGGTCTGTTCGATCCGTTTGCGGATGCGGTCGGCGATGGTGACGGCCAGTTCTTTGGAGACGCCCATGAGGATGACGGTGATCTCTTCGCCGCCGAAGCGGACGGCGATATCCTCTTCGCGCAGGCAGTTGCGCACGTTGGCAGCCACCATCCGCAAGGCCTTGTCGCCGGCGTCATGGCCGAAAGTGTCGTTGAACCCCTTGAACTGATCGATGTCGGCCATGATCAGGCAGAAGGGCCGTTCCGTCTCGCGCGATCGGACAAGGAGGTTTTCCAGGGTTTGTTCCAGGTAGCGCCGGTTATGCAGGCCGGTCAGCGGATCGATCAGTGAGAGGCGGCGGTTGTGGTCGATGAGCCGCATGTTGCTGATCGTCGGCGCGGCCAGCGCCAGGAGGCTGCGCACCACCCGCGCCGTCTGGTCATTGAAAAATCCGGTGGCGCCGCTGTAGAGGTGGAGCACACCCACGACCTGGCCGCCGACGCTGAGGTTGGTGCAGAAGTAGCTCCCTTGGTCGGCGTTGACCTCATGGCAGGGGCAGCCGTACTCGATCCGGGCGTCTTTCACCACCAGGTCGACGCCGGAGGCGTAGGCTTTGCATCGCTCAGGGTGAAACTCGCCGGTGAAGAAAAACCCGTCGTCAGCCCATTGAATCAAGGTCGGATGCTGGACCGGGGTCGTCACGCAGCGCAGCAGGATGGCGTCGATCTTGCCGTTGGCGCGGCCGAGGCGGCGCAGGTAGTGGGCCAGGATGGCGTAGACCTCCTCCTCCGTCGTGGCCCGGGCAAAGTCGATGGAGCAGCTCAGGAGCAGTTCCTCCTGGCGTTTGCTTTCCATATACTCGGTCAAGTCGTTGAAGGTGACGATCATCGATTCGACGGTGCCATCATCGCTGAAGGTAGGCGTCTGGGTGAGGACGCCCCAGTAGATCCGTTCGCCCGTTAGGATGCCGATCTCCCGGTCTTTAAAGGGCGCCTTGCGCCGCGAACCCTCCCAGCGGGCGATCTCCTCTGTCGGGATCGGCCGCCCCTCCCGGTCGACAAAGGTGCAGTAGAACTCTGCCAGGGGATGGGGCAAGGGCTGATTCTCCGTCACCTGCAGGATCTCCCTCGCCGCCGGGTTGAGGTCGATCACGTCGCCGGCAGGTGACAAGAGGAGGACCGCTTCGGTCAGGTTGTGAATGAGCGTCCGGTATTTCTTTTCGGAGCGCTGGATCTCCAGCTCCTTCTGCTTGCTGGCCGTCACGTCATAGAGGGTCACGACCATGCAGCGCCGCGTGGGGATCGGTGACGCCGAGACCATCAGCCAGAGACTTTTGCCGTCGCTGTTGAAGGAAAGGCGCAGCAGTTGGTCGTAGATGGCTTGTCCCGTTTCCATAAAGCCCCGAATCCGATCTTCGCTCAGGAGGATCAAGTCTCCCGACTCATCGAGGAGGCGGACCTCTCTGCTCCACTCCCGGACCGTCAGCGTCATATCGGAGCGGTCCGGCAGGCGAAGCAGTTCCCGAGCGCGCCAGTTCATCTCGATCAGGTGCCCCTCTTCGGAAAGGATGAGGATCCCTTCTCGGGACGCCTGAAAGCTCATCTGCAGGCGCGCCTTTTCCTCCTGCAAGGTCTCCTGGGCGGCAGCCAGGTAGGTAACGTCCCGAAAGACGGCGCGGATGCAGGGCTCACCCCGGAAGTCACAGGTCATCTCATAGGAAAGCCAGAGGTAGCGCTCCCCCGGTCGCGGCAAGGCCGTCGTGCAAAGGAGGGCGTCGCGGGAGGTGCGCTGGATGAAATCGCGGTGGATCAGGTCCGCCGCTTTGGCGTCCAAAAAGCCGGTAAACTCCCAGCCGAGGGCTTCGGAGCTGTTGTTCAACCCCAGCATCTCGGCGCCCGCCGGGTTGATCCAGAGCACGCGGAAGGTTTTGCCATCCAGCTCAGCCACACCTTCGCCGATCAGGCTGAGGGCTTTGCGGCTGCGCGCCGCCTCTCCCTGCAAGACGCTGCGGTAGTTCTTGCGCACCGCCCGGACGATGTCGGAGTGGCTGACCATGCCGCAGATGCGCCCCTCAGGGTCGCGCACCAGCAGCCGGCGGATGCGATGCTGCTCCATGATGCGGGCCGCCTCGAAGAGGGACACCTCCTGGGAGACGGTCATCGGCGAGGGGCTCATGACCTCGGTGATGCTGCTGTCAAGGCTGCGGCCGCTGCGCATGAAGCGCACCACATCCCGTTCGGTCAGGATGCCGACCGTCTTGCCATGCCGGTCGATGAGCAGGGAGCTGAGGCGCTGCGCATTCATGATGGCGAAAGCGACTTTGATGTCCGTACTGGCGTCAGTGCGGTGCAGCGTCGTGGACATGCAGTCGGAGACGGTCAGCGGCTTTTTGAAAAACTCCTCTTCCAACTTGCGGACCACATCGGTATAGGTGATGATGCCCTTGGCCGAGAGGATACCCTTGTCGTCGGCGCGGAGTTGGTGCTTGCGGTAGCGTTCGGCGCAGGGCTCGCTGACGGCGACGTCGGCATCAACGCCGGTGACTAGCAGGTGACGGACTTTTTCTTTTTCCATCACATACAGGGCTTCATCGATCGGCACTGTTTCAGGCAGATGGACAAGGTGACTGGTCATGACCGCCTCGACCGCCGTTTTCAGCGGATCGATGCCGGTGGCAACCAGCCGCACCAGATCCCGTTCCGTGATGATCCCGACGACGGCGGAACCGCGCGTCACCAACACACTGCTGATGTTTTTATCACTCATCAGCGTCACGGCGTCGACCAACAACGCTTCCCCCTGCAACGTAACCAATTCCCTGCTCGCAAGGGACGCCAGCGTATGCAAAGTAAGCCCCCTCCGTTTCAACAAAACAGAAAAAGTCCCTAAGGCCTGTCTATTTCATCGTTTTTTCATATATAATGGAATTCCAAAAACATGCATTCAGGCAAGCAGATAGATGATCTTTCTTCGGCGCTAAACGTTCAAATCCTGCTGCAAGCAAAAAGAAAGAGTCTCCTAAGATAGGAAACTCTTTCAAAGTAGGTGAGGTGCGGACAATCAGCCGCCGATGACGTCGACGCCCATGTAGGGGCGCAGCGCCTCGGGGATGACGACGCTGCCGTCCGGCTGCTGGCAGTTCTCCAAGATGGCGGCGACGGTGCGACCGACGGCGAGTCCGGAGCCGTTCAGGGTGTGGACGAATTCAGGCTTGGCCTTGGGGCTCGGCCGGAAGCGGATGTTGGCCCGCCGCGCCTGGAAGTCCTCGAAGTTCGAACAGGAGGAGATCTCTCGGTAAGCGCCGAAGCTCGGCAGCCAGACCTCGATGTCGTAGGTCTTGGCCGCTGAGAAGCCCATGTCGCCGGTGCAGAGGGTGATCACCCGATAGGGCAGGCCCAGCAATTGCAGGATGTGCTCAGCATCCTTCGTCAGCTTCTCCAACTCGTCATAGGAGTTTTCGGGCCTGGTGAACTTGACGAGTTCCACCTTGTTGAACTGGTGCTGGCGGATGAGGCCGCGCGTGTCCCGCCCGGCGGCACCGGCTTCGGCGCGAAAACAGGCCGAATAGGCGCAGTGGTGGATGGGCAGCTTGTCGGCGTCCAAGATCTCGTTGGTGTAGAGGTTGGTCACAGGCACTTCGGCGGTGGGGATGAGGTAGTAGTCAGTCCCGGCGACGGCGAACATATCTTCGGCGAACTTGGGCAACTGACCTGTGCCGAGCATGGACTGCCGGTTGACGAGATAAGGCGGCAAGACTTCCGTGTAGCCCCGCTGGGCATGGGTGTCCATCATCAGGTTGATGACGGCTCGCTCCAATCGAGCGCCGAGGCCTTTGTAGACGGTGAAGCGGGCGCCGGAGATCTTGGCGCCGCGCTGAAAGTCAAGGATGTTGAGGTCCTCGCCGATGTCCCAATGGGCTTTGACCGGGAAGTCGAAGGTCCGCGGCGTTCCCCAGCGCCGCACCTCCACGTTGTCCTCCTCCGATGTGCCGACGGGAACAGAGGCGTGGGGGATGTTGGGGATATAGAGCATCCGGTTGTCCATGTCGAGTTCGATCCGGGTCAGCTCGTCGTCGAGGGCCTTGATCTGATCGCCCACCTGGCGCATCTCGGCGATCAGGGCCTCGGCGTCTTCCTTGGCCTTTTTCCTGCGGGCGATCTCAGCCGAAACGGCGTTGCGCTTGGCTTTGAGGCTCTCCACCTCCACCACCAGGGCGCGCCGGCGGCGGTCCAGTTCGAGAAAATCGTCTAAGGAGATGTTGGCGCCCCGTTTTTGCAGGGCTTCCTGCACCGCCTCGGGATTGGCGCGTACAAACTTGGTGTCCAGCAAAGGGATCCCTCCCGGAACAGAGTAGGAGAAGCAGCGAGTCGCGGGAGACTGGGCGACTTAACCGAGGTTGACATATTTCACGTCAGCCACGCCGTCGATCTTGGCCAGGTCGGTCAAAACCGCGGCGGGCACGGGGCCGTCGATGGTGAGGATGGCGACGGCGTTGCCGCCGAAGTCTTTGCGGCCCAGGTGCATGCCGGCGATGTTGACGTTATGTTCGCCGATGATGGTGCCCAGTTGGCCGATGATCCGCGGTTTGTCCGTATGAGGGACGACAAGCATGTGGCCTTCGGGAGCCATATCCATGTCATATCCGTCGATGCTGACAAAGCGGGGCTTGTTCCTCAGCAGCGTGCCGCTGACCTGGCGCTTGCCCTGGTCGGTCTCAACGACGACACAGATCTGGACAGCGTAGTCCTGCGCGTCGGATGTCTTCGCTTCAATGACCTGGATGCCGCGCGCTTTGGCTACATGGGGGGCATTGACGTAGTTGACGGACTCTTCAAGGGCGTATTTGAGCAGGTTTTTGAGCAGCGTCGTCGTCAAGGGGGTGACATCGTATTTGGCCACATCGCCCTTGAAGGTGATGGCCACCTTCTCGATGCGGTTGCCGATGGTCTGGCCAAGGTAGCTGCCCATCTTCTCCACCAGATTGAGATAGGGTTTGAAGATGGTCATCATCTCTTGTTTAACGGCGGGGATGTTGACGGCAGCGCTGACGGCTTCGCCGCGGAGCACCCGCAGGATGTCGTAGGCCACGTCGATGGCCACGTTGACCTGGGCTTCCTTGGTGGAAGCGCCCAGGTGGGGCGTGGCGGTGACCTGGTCGAGGGCAAAGAGGGGGCTGTCGGTGCAGGGCTCTTTTTCAAAGACGTCGAGGCCGGCGGCGGCTACTTTGCCCGACTGAATGGCGTCGTAAAGGGCTTGCTCGTCGATGATGCCGCCGCGGGCGCAGTTGACGATGCGGACGCCTTCTTTCATGATGGCAAACTGGGCGGCGCTGATCATGCGGTAGGTGTCTTTCGTCTTAGGCATGTGAACAGTGATAAAGTCAGACTGGCGGAAGACCGTCTCCAGGTCGGTGACGGTGACGCCGAGGCTCTTCGCCTTTTCCACGGAGGCGTAGGGGTCGTAGGCGATGACAGTCATGTCGAAGGCGCGGGCGCGCTTGGCCACTTCCGATCCAATTTTGCCCAGTCCCAGGATGCCCAGTGTTTTGCCTTTTAATTCAATGCCGGTGTACTTGCTGCGGTCCCATTTGCCGCCTTTCAAGGACAGGTTGGCAGAACCGACGTTGCGGGCGATGGCGAGGATGTGGGCCACTGTCAGTTCGGCAGCGGCGATGGTGTTGCCTTCGGGGGCGTTGACGACGACGATGCCCTTCCGGGTGGCCGCTTCCACGTCGATGTTGTCGACGCCGACGCCGGCCCGGCCGATGGCTTTCAACCGGTCGGCCGCTTCGATGATCCGCTTGGTGATTTTTGTTTCTGAACGGACGACGACAGCATCGTATTCGGCGATGATCTCGACGATTTGATCTTCTGTCAGTTTCAGTTTCACGTCGACGGCGACATCGCCGGCCGAGGTGAGGACATCAATCCCTTTTTGCGAAATCGGGTCACATACAAGCACGCGCATGGTTTAGAGTAGCCCCTTTCTTGACATAATGACTTCTTGTGCTGCCTTGACGCCGGCGCCCAGTTCAACAGGGTAGCCGAGTTCTTTGAGGGTCATCTCCAGGGCGGCGACGGTGGCCAGGACGTCGAGGTGCTGCCCATACCCGAGGTGGCCGATGCGGAAGATCTTGTTCTCCAGCTTCTTCTGACCGCCGGCAAGGACCACATTGTGTGCTTCGCGCATCCTCTTGTTGATGGCCTTGGCCTCGATGCCTTCGGGCGCCCAGACGGCGGTGACGGCGGCGGAGGCGACGGCGTCATCAGCCAGCAGTTTCAGCCCGAGGGCTTTCACGCCGGCGCGGGTGATGTCCCGCAGGTAGCGCTGCTTGGCGAAGACAGCCTCCCTGCCTTTTTCCCGAAAGAGCTGGAGCGCTTCTCGAAGGCCTGTCAGTTGCGGGATGGCCGGGGTGACCGGGGTCTGGCCTTTTTCGAGAAACTTCTTGGCGGAGCCGAGGTCCCAGTAGAACTTGGGGGCTGTCGATTTCTCATAAGCCGCCCAAGCCCGAGGGCTGACGGAGACGAAGGCGACGCCCGGCGGGATCATGAAGCCTTTTTGGGCGGCCGTGACGATAACGTCGAGGCCCCACTCGTCGGTCTTCACTTCCATGACGCCAAGGCCGGAAACGGAGTCAACGAGGATCAAGGCGGGGTGGTCGCCACGGATCTCGCTGAGGCCTTTGAGGTCGTTGCAGACGCCGGTGGACGTTTCGTTGTGGGTGACCAGGATGGCTTTATATTCCTTGTTCACATCGGCGGCCAGTTTCGCCTTGACCACGTTCAGGTCGACAGCGGTGCCCCATTCGAAGTCCACCTTGTCGACGATGCATCCGTAGGTCTGGGCGATGGTGGCGAAGCGATCGCCGAAGGCGCCGATGGAAAGGGCGAGGACCTTGTCGCCGGGGGACAGGAAGTTGACGATGGCCGCCTCCATGCCGCCCGTCCCGGAAGAAGGCAGGATGAGGACGTCGTTTTTTGTCTGGTAGGCATACCTGATGCCTTCGGTGACTTCGTCGATGAGGCGCTTGAAACTCGGCCCCCGGTGGTTGATCAGCGGTTCCGACAGCGCCCGCAGGAGCCGAGGCGGAACAGGCGTCGGTCCGGGAAGCATCAGATATTCTTTTTCAAACAAAAAGAGTGCGCCTCCTTTGGTACCTTGCGCCCTTTGTGGCGCCCTGATCGTGTATGCAGAGGATAAAATATAAAAAACCCCTCGCTCCATGACTGTTGTGTCAGGGACGAGAGGCTGTGACCCGTGTTGCCACCCTGCTTGACCTTTCCGTCAGGAAAGGCCCGCTCGACATGCATAACGGACATGACCGGGCCGGCTCATCGCCGCCAGCTCAGGGGTGGAAATTCACCGGATCCTCGGGTTGGCTCGCATCAACCGCCAACTTTCTGTGCCTTTTCTCCGATTACTGTTCCCCGTCATCGCTTCTTCCAAGGTGAGGACGTTACCATGGAGTGTAGCACAGGCGTGGATGATTGACAAGACTTTTTATGTTAAAAAATTAGGGCAATTCTCGGCAGCCGGTGACGATTGGCTAGCAGCCGGCGCCCGCAAGCTGCCGCCGCTGCTTTTGGGCGCAATCTCGCAACAGGGTCTGCCGCAAAAAATCGGCAATACAATCATTGACCGCTTCGGGGTTGTCCAGGTTGGTGGCATGGCCGGCGTCAGGGATCAGCCGGTGGCAGGCCTGGGGGATGGCCTCGCAGATGAATCGGTGTTGGCGACGCATCATCCAGTCGGCGTCGCCTTCGATGACCAGGGTCGGACAAGCAACCTTGGAGAGGTCGGCCAGCGTCTCCATGCGGCAGGCGATCTCCCAGATCAGGTTCCAGCGCTCTTTGGGGTGCTGCACCGTCACGCCGTAGAAGTACTCCTCTAAGTCGGGGTGAAAGAGGCTGAGCCCTTTGGCATGCATGCTTGCAATCTTTTCCATGGTGGCGAAACGCAGAGTGAGTCCGTAAAAGAAGAAGGAGAAGCCCTGCAGGGAGATGTCGATCAACTCGCTGAAAAACTTTTTCAGCGAACCTTCCTGCAGGGTGATGGCTAAGCGGTTTCGCCAGTTGTAGGCGCTCGTCACCGGCGTGCCCATCAGGACGAGAGCCGCCACCCGTTCAGGATACAAGATGGCCGTCCGCAGGGAGATGTGCCCCCCCATGGAGCAGCCGACGAGGACAGCCTGCTCGACGCCGAGGTGGTCCAAAAGGGCCATCTGGTCGCGGCTGAAGTCGTCCAGGTCGGCAAGGTCACAGCAGCCTGAGCGACCGTGAAACCGGACATCCCAGAGGATGACGCGGTAGTGACGGCTGAAGGGCTCCACCTGGGGCAGCCACTGTCGGTGATCCCAGCCGGCTCCATGGGTGAAGAGCAACGCCGGCGCTTCTTCGGGGCCATAGACCTCATAGCTCAGGCGAACACCGTTGGCGATTGCAATAGCCATTGCTTCTCCTTTCGATGACAAAAACCCAGGAAAACAAGAAGCCTGTGACCTTCTCACGAGTCACGATAGCTGCGCGGCAGCGCCTTTGCAAGGGAAATGCGACGGCCGATCCATCGCGTCCCTGATCACGCCCGTTCCGCCACCATCTTGAGAAAATAGCGGTGCATCCGGTCGTCTGTCGTCAATTCGGGGTGGAAGGCCGCAGCCAAGAGGTGTCCCTGGCGGGCCAGCACAGCTTTGCCTTCGTGGCGAGCCAAGATCTGCACATCCGGCCCCGCCTCGGCGATGTAGGGCGCGCGGATGAAAACGGCAGGAAAGGCCCCCCTGCGGATGTGGCCGCCGGTCCGATTCGCATCGACAGTCTCCTTCGCATCGACGGTCTTATCAGCAATAGCCGTCTCGTCAACGCCATCCGTACTGAGGGCATCGAGCCCGTCAAGGACCGGGATATCGAGGGCGATCTCGAAGGAGTCGACCTGGCGGCCGAAGGCGTTGCGCACGGCGGTGATGTCCATGAGGCCGAGGCGCTTCTGCGCTGACCGCTCGATCCGCTGGGCCAGCAGGATCAAGCCAGCGCAGGTGCCCCAGAGGGGCATCCCCGCAGCGGCCCGCTCCCGGATCGCCCCATCGAGGCCGAAATCGGCCATCAGCTTGCCGATGGTGGTGCTCTCGCCGCCAGGCAGAATCAGCCCGTCCAACCGGGACAGTTGCTCGGGCTTTCGCACCTGCACGACGACACAGCCGAGGGAGCGCAACATCTGCTCATGCTCGCGAAAGGCGCCTTGCATCGCCAGGACGCCGATGGTGAGCGCTTTTTTTTCTGTATCGGCTGCTTTATTGATGGGAACTCCCTTTTTGTTCGTGCCTTCGGTCATGACCCCGACTACCAACCGCGCTCTTGCATGCGCTGTTCCGCCGGGATGGTCGGGATCTCGATGCCCACCATCGGCTCGCCCAGGTCTTTGGACACCTCGGCGATGACCTTCGGGTCGTTGTAATGGGTCGTGGCGGCCACGATGGCCTTGGCCCGGCGGATAGGGTCGCCCGATTTGAAGATGCCTGAGCCGACGAAGACGCCATCGACGCCCAGCTGCATCATCAAGGCGGCGTCAGCCGGGGTGGCGATGCCGCCGGCGGCAAAGTTGACCACGGGCAGGCGGCCTGTCTCGGCCACCAAGCAGACGAGTTCGTAGGGGGCGCCGATCTCCTTGGCGAAGGACATGCGCTCTTCCTTGGGCAGGGTCGTCAGTTTGCGGATCTCGCTCATGACCTGACGGGCATGACGCACGGCTTCCACCACGTTGCCGGTGCCGGGCTCGCCTTTCGTCCGGATCATGGCCGCGCCTTCGCCGATGCGCCGCAGTGCCTCTCCCAGGTTGCGGGCGCCACAGACGAAGGGCACCTTGAAGTCGTTTTTGTTGATATGAAACAGATCATCGGCCGGCGTCAGCACTTCCGACTCATCGATGTAGTCGATGCCCAGCGACTCCAGCACCTGAGCCTCGACAAAGTGGCCGATGCGGGCTTTGGCCATGACCGGGATGGTGACAGCGTCCATGATCCGCAGGATCACCGTCGGGTCAGCCATGCGGGCCACCCCGCCAGCGGCGCGGATATCAGCCGGCACGCGCTCCAGCGCCATGACGGCGCAGGCGCCGGCTTCCTCGGCGATCTTGGCCTGCTCCGGCGTGGTGACATCCATGATCACGCCGCCCTTGAGCATCTCGGCCAGGCCTTTTTTCACTGTCCAGGTTCCTGTTTCTGTCGTCATTCGTAAATCCCCTCCTGCGCGTGATTGGGCACCCTTTTGGCCTCCCGCGCCGGGGGTCGCCCCGAATATTCTTCCCAAAACGATGTAAAAAAGGTAGTCGCTCAGTGACTACCCCTGTATTTTACATGATCCATCAGGTGCGGACAAGGACAGGCCAGGGAAATCTCCAGCGCCTAAAAAGGGCAAATCTCCCTCTCGAGCCTTATGCGCCTTATTGGAAAGCAACACCGCTCGCCTCCAACAGCATAGTTGCATTCTGATCATTTCGTAGACGGTTGACTTTCTGAACGTTTTGCCCTTACAGCCGAAAGGCCCGGTCTGTTTGGACTGCATGACTGGGACGTCCGTTGCCCTGTTTTGAGGGGGTTCCGTGCAATCGGTTGTGTCCGCAGCTCCCCCCGGGGATCCAAAAAAAAAAACGCCCTGGAACGATCCGTTCCGGACGTGGCCTGTGATCAAGACCGATGAGGTTGGGGTGAGGGTTACCTATGGCAATCAGCCGGTCGCGACGCATCACTGACGCCGGCGGGGAACGGCTGACATTCCATGCATCAGTAGTAATAGCCGGTACGGGCCAACAAGGACGTCAAGAGGAAAAGAGGGATGAAGGTGCGGTAAAATGGTCCCGGTCCAAATCCCGGCCCGTAGAAGGGCCGACGATAGGGAAAGCGATAGGGGTAGCGGTAGGGCGGGTAGAAAAACTGTTCCGCTTGCACGGTATCTCCCGCCATCGTTTCTACAGCCGTCATCTCTTCCGGTGCCATGACCGCTTCCGCCGTCATCGTTTCTTCAGAGGGATAGGCTTCTCCGCCTGCCATGACTTCTGTGACCGCGTCGTTTCTTTGCGCCGTCGGTCGGGAATCCTCCATCTCCAATTCGATATAATCGTCCCCCACAGAGACGAGACGGCCCCTGTAGGTCCGCACGCCCTCGGGATGGCGGACCTCGGCGGTCACCTCTTGGCCGATCATACCGCAAAGCCTGTCGCACATCATGGGACGATAGGCGGGGGAAAGGGTATAGGCGCTGTCCATGACCATCTCTCCTTGCCACTTTGGTTTTTTCAATGGCAATGTATTCCATGGTCGGTCAGGAGGTGACAGGTCGACAGGCGGTTTCTCAGGCACGCATGTCCCTTTGTGCAGACGTCTCACCAAAGATGAGGTCGACGATGTCGTGCTGGCGCAGGGGGCGCTTCAAGACTTGGCTGAGTTGGCGCACGTTCAAGAGCAATTGGGTCATCTCCTCCTGGTCCAGGTCATGTCCCTGGGCCTTGAGCAGTTCAGCCAAAAGTTTTCGCCCGCTGTATTTGCCAAAGGCGATGCGGTGGCGGCGACCCACATACTCGGGCGGATAGGCTTCATAATTGGAACGGTCTTTATTCAGTCCATCTACATGAATGGATGAGGCGTGCGTGAAGGCGTCGCGGCCCACAACAGGCTTGGAGAAGGGGATGGGCCGACGTGTGGACCAACTGACGAGCCGGCAGAGCGCCGGCAACAGCGCCAGGTTGATGCGCGTATCGGCAGCGCAGCACTGGCGCAGGGCGAGAGCCACCTCTTCCAGGGGGGCGTTGCCGGCCCGCTCACCGAGCCCGCAGACGGTGACGCTGGCCGCTTTGGCGCCTGCCTGGATGGCCGACACCGTGTTGGCCGTGGCCATACCCAGGTCATTGTGAGCATGGATCTCCAACGGAATGGAGAGCGATGACGTCAGGCGGTCAAAGAGGTTGAAGGTGCGGATGGGGTCGAGGATGCCCAGCGTGTCGGAGATGCGCAGCCGGTTCACTTTGAGGCGCTCCGCTTCCAGGCCCAGTTGGATCAAAAACTGGGGATCGGCCCGGCTGGCGTCTTCTAGGCCGATCACCACATAAAGCCCTTCCGCCTTGGCCCGGCGGACACAGGCGCCCATCTGGTCGAGGACCCACTGGCGGCTTTGGCGCAGTTTCTGGGTGATCTGCTGATCCGAAGAGGGAAGGCAGATGGCAACACTGCGGACGCCGCAGTTGAGGCTCGCTTCCAGATCGGAGATGACAGCCCGGTTCCAGGTGGTCACCCGCGTCGGCAGGTTCAACTTGACGATGCGGGCGATGGTCTCCTGTTCATCTTCTCCCATGGCGGGCACGCCCGTTTCAATTTCGTGGACGCCCGCTTCGGCGAGGCGCCGAGCCAGCAGTGCTTTTTCCTGTGGGCAAAAAGCCACGCCCGGCGTTTGCTCGCCGTCGCGCAGCGTCGTATCCATCAACCAAACCCGTTGGCGCATGACAACGCCCCCTTACCCTTATATCCATCCGATGGCGTCGGCGCGGCACTGGCGGCAGTGGGTCAGTTGGGGCAGGATGGCGGACGCTATTTGTTGCAGCTTCTGCAACAGGGCCGGCGTCGGCGGCACCCAATCGGCGAAATCACCCTGGTTGATCAGGGGCATGAGATTGAGCAGCCTGGCCCCGCGGCGCTTCACTTCCCGGGCAAGCGTTGCAACCTTGTCATCGTTCAGGCCCGGGATGACGACCGTATTGACTTTGACGGTCCGTCCGGCGGCGGCCGCCCTTTCGATGCCGTCCAGTTGCCGCTCGATGAGCAAGGCGGCGCCCGCCTCCCCGGTCAGCCTTTGTCCCTGATAGCGCACATGGCGGTAGATACGCGCGCCGATGGCCGGGTCGACTGTGTTCATCGTCACCGTGATGTGAGAGACGTTGAGCTTCACCAGATCGTCGAGGCGATCGGCGAGCAACAGACCGTTGGAGCTGACACAACTGATCAAGTGCGGATAATGCTCCTGAATCAGGCGGAAGGTCTTGAAGGTGTTTTCGTTGGCCAGCGGTTCTCCGGGGCCGGCGATGCCGACCACGTTGAGGTAGGGGCCGATATCGGAGGCCAGCGCCTGTTCGACGCGCCAGAGGGCTTGTTCCGGCGTGATCACCCGGCTGGTGACGCCGGGGCGGGACTCGTTGGCGCAGTCGAACTTGCGCACACAGTATCCACAGCCGATGTTGCAGCTCGGCGCCACCGGCAGGTGGATGCGCCCGGCTTTACCGTGACCCTGAGGTGAAAAACAGGGGTGGCGAAGGGTCGACTCTTTTGGGTTTCCAGCGCAAGATCCGAGACAGCCCATGCTTCACACCTCTTTCCGATTCATCCTGTTATCGTCAGGTGATGGGAAACCTGTCCTTTCCCACCGATGAGAGGCGACTCCCCTCGCTTCAGCCTTCGATCTCTTTTGGCGCGAAGGTGAAGCAGCGCTTGGCGCAGGTCCTGCCGCAGGCCTGGCAGCCGATGCAGCGGTTCTTGTCAGCGATGATGGCGATCATGCGCTGCATGTCGTCTTCGTCCGTGAAGGTAGTGATACCGAGGGCGCCTTGGGCGCACACCTTGATGCAGCGGCCGCAGCCCATGCATTTCATGGGGTCGATCGCTTCGACGAATTTGGGGGTCCATTCCTGACCGCCGTAGGTCAATCCGATGAAGGTAGCCATCTGTTAGTCCTCCTTCAGCCTCTTCTCTTGTTGAAGCCGTTTGCGCAGCCACGGCGGCGGGGAACCGGCCAGCAAGGTCTGCAGGCGCTTCAGTTCGTCTTCGATGACCGTTCCTTCGGGCACTTTCAGCGGGTGGATCCCGCTCTGAACCAGGCGGGCCGCTGCCGGGCCGCCGATGCTGGTGCAGTAGGCGACGGTACAGCCGTGCAGGATCTGCATGCGGGTTTCAACCTTGTCCTCTTTGTCCGCCTCCGAGGCGAACTCTTGCGGGCAGTAGACCATTCCCTTTGACACAATCGCTTCAGCGGTGACATCGTAGATGGCGAAGGCGGGAGCGAGCCCGAAGTGGGCATCGATGCAGGTCTGGCTTCCAGTGGCAAAAGCAACGAGCATAGGAGGCCCTCCTTACACAGCCATGGCGTTCAGGCAGTCGATGAGGAATCGCTGGGTTCCCCGGTAGCCGATCCAGACCGTTTGAGGCATGCCAGCCCGGTCGAAGACGGGAAGGCCGGCGCGCAGATGGGGGATTTTCAGCGGCAGAGCCGCCTGGCGGGCATTGGAGTTGGCGATGATCAGGTGGCTGCCGGCGGCCATCTCCTCCAGGTGTTCCAGATCGCCGACGGCGACGGGGATGCCGGGAGGGACCGCGCTCGGTTCAGGAGCCGAGGCGGCCAAGGCGGTCTGGATGACGGCGCCGAATTCGGCGAGGCAGCCGGCTAAGCTCAGCAGGAGGTCCGATTCGAGGGCCAGGGCGATTTTTTTCTGGCCGATCTGGTCGTGGTAGTCGGCCAGTGTATCCAACAGGCGGCTCCGTTGCCGGAGCAGCCGCTCCGGGATGGGCCGTCCCGAGATTTGGCACAGTGTGAGGACGAAGAGGTCGACGGCGTCCAACCCTGTCAAGGAGTGGACGGCCAAATGGGGCACGCCGTGCATCCGCTGGAGCGCCTCGCCGACGACGGCCATGCTGGGGCCGAAGGAGAAGGCGGCCACAGAGCCGGGGATACGGCGGATCTCCTCTAAGGTGATGCCGCCCTGTACGACCGGCGCCGGGTCGATCTCGGAGTGACCGTCCAAGGATGTAGAGATATCCGGCAGAACAAGCGGTGTCAGTCCAAAGAGGCTCACCATGTCTTTCAGTTCTTCCACGTCAGCCGGGGTGAGATGGGCGCCAGGTAAGAGGGCGATTGTCTTCGCTTCCTGCGGCGCAGAATCCTTAGCCAGCGTTTCTACGAGGGCCAAGGCGGTGCGCTGATAGCCTTCTTGCAACGAACCGATATAATCAGGTGTCTTGGCCAGAACCACTGGCAGGCCGCTCAAGTCGGGCCGTTCCTGCCGCAGGGTGGACCAGGCGCTTCCCATGTCATCGCCGAAGGTTTCCGTCAGGCCGGAGCTCATGACGCCGATGATGCGCGGCTTAAACTTGTCGGCCGCTTTGGCGATGCCCTTTTTGAGATGTTCCCAGCCGCCAAAAATAGCCGTTTCCTCTAAAAGGGCTGTCGAGTTAAGCGGTACCGGTTCTTTAAAGTGGCGCGACAACTGGAGCCGGATGAAAGTGGAGCATCCCTGGGAGCCGTGCAAGAGGGCTAACAGTCCGTCGACGCCCATGTAGGCGAGGGTAGCGCCGAGGGCGGGGCTGTTTTTCTGGGGATTGCCGGTGTAGCTTCGCGGGGTGACGGCCGGGGCAGCGCTGGCACTGCCAGCTTTTACATCCTCAGTGGCGTTGGCGGCCTTTGCGACCACGTTATCCATCGCAAGGTCGGCATTGACACTGGATCGCGGCTGCATCATGGCACGTCACCTCCTGCCGGAAAGGGTTTTTGCATTTTTTCCCAGACGGGGCTGAAGACGGTGCGGGCGACGGCCTTGGCGAAGGTGATCATGCCGTTATAGCCGGCGTAGGGCAGGTTGCGTCCGTGGTTGATGTCGAGAAAAGGGGTCCGCGTCTTGTGGGCCAGGTATTTCGTCTTGCCGCCCGCCACGATCAGGTCGGGCGCTTTTTCTTTGATCAGGGTCAAAAACCCGGCGGCGCTGGTGTCTTCGATGATGTGGGCTTCCGGATCCATGAGGGCCTTCATGCGCAGGAAGTCTTCCGGGGTCGAGTTCTGGGTGCCGCCGGCGAGGACCTCGATGCCCAGTTCCTTCAAGGTGGTGACCATGGACCAGGTCTTGACGCCGCCGGTGAAGAGGACAGCCCGCTTGCCTTCGAGTCCTTGTCTGTAGGGCGCGATGAGGGCCCGCGTCTCAGCCTCTTTCTGCCGAATGTGATCTTCTGTCCGGGCGATCAGGTCGGCGTCGCCGAAGGCTTCGGCGATGGCTCGCAAGGTCTTGCTCGTGTCATGGATCCCATAGAAGGAGCCTTCAATGTAGGGGATGCCGTATTTCTTTTCCATTTGTTTGACCAGGTTGGTCAGGCTCTTCGAGCAGACGAGGATGTTCAGCTTGGCCCGGTGGGCGGTGCGCAGGTCGTCGAAGCGGGCGTCGCCGCTGATGCAGGATTGCAGTTTGACGCCGATGGCTTCAAGGGAGGGCAGGACGCCCCAGAGGTCGCCGGCGATGTTGTACTCGCCGATGAAGTTGATGGCGAAGGGGTGGCTCCCCTCCGGCTCGGCCGTGCCGATGACTTGCTGGAAGAGGACTTCGCCGGAGACCCGGTTGCCGATGTTCTTATCACCGAGGAAACCGGGGGCGTTGACGGGGATGACGGGAACGGGGACCTGCGCCTGTGCTTGCCGGCAGGCAAATTCCAGGTCGTCACCGATCAGAGCTGACAGGCAGGTGGCATAGACAAAGACTGCCTTCGGCCGGTGCTTCGCGGCGACTTCGACGATGGCCTGGATGAGCTTTTTCTCTCCGCCGTAGACGACGTCCATCTCCATCAGGTCGGTTGTCAACCCCCGGCGGTAGAGCTGCGCTCCCGAAGAGCGAGCGCCCCGGTTATCCCAGGAATTGCCTGCGCAGGCGATGGGACCGTGGACGACGTGGGCGGCGTCGGTGATCGGCATGAGCACGACCCGGGCGCCGTCGAAGGCGCAGGAGCGCTCGGCGCCTTCCCCGGGCAGCGCTTTCAGGCAGAGCTTGGGCGCGCCCTTGTCGCTGAGAGGACATTCCTCGCGCAGGTTTAACTTGGACAGATTGACGAACACCGGCGACACCCCCTATTCCACTTTTTCTCAGTCAAAGAACTGTTTTTCGCTGGTTCTTTTCTCTAGGTGGCTCTTTTGTGCAGGCTTCTGTGAGGAGGCACACGTTGCACTGAAAAATCGTCGCTTTTTTCTCGGCCCCATTGCCATGGCAGATGGGGCGTCGAAGGGAGCGACTCCGGTGGCGGCTTCCCGCCACCGGAGCTTCTACCACCCCTTCACCTGCGGCGTTCACCGGATCAGCGCATCAGTTCGAAGAGACGGTCCGGGCAGGTGCAGTCGACTTGGTCTATGAAGGTGTTGGCGATCATGGTGACCAGGTTGATGGCGCCTTGGTAGCCGACGATGGGGCTCCGGTGCAGGTTGACGCGGTCCATGATCGGGAAGCCGATGCGGACCAAGGGGATGTTGGCGTCCTTGGCGTTGAACTTGCCGTGGGAGTCGCCGATCAGCATGTCGACAGGCTCCGTCATCAGCAGCGAGCGCATATGCCAGAGGTCGCGGCCGACATGGACGCCGCAGTCCTTGCCGAAGGGGCTGGCGTCGAGCACCGCTTGGATGTCCTTGCGGAACTGCTCGGTGCCGTTGGTACAAACGATGTGGGCCGGGATGCCGCCCATTTCGAGCAGGAAGCCGGTGAGGCCCAGGAGCAGGTCGGGGTCGCCGAACAGGGCGAAACGCTTGCCGTGGATGTACGGATGGGCGTCGATGGCCGAGTCGACGGCACGGCCGCGCTCTTTTTCCAATTCTGCCGGGATCGGCTTGCCGGTCATCTCTTGCAGGGCCATGAGGAACTTGTCGGTGTTGTTGATACCGATGGGCATGGTGACCACTTCCGTGTTGATCTTCTGGACGTTTTTGACGAACTTGTAGCTGCCGACGGTGGAGTAGCGCTGCATGAAGATGAAGCCGGAGGCGTTCAGGGCGTCCGCCAGTTCCGCCATAGGCGTGCCGCCGGGGTAGATCCGGTACTCACCGGTGTGGGGCGAATCCATCGCTTCGGTGGCGTCAGGCAGCATCGTCATGGGGATGCCCATGGCCGATACGAGGCGCTTGTATTCGCGCAGGTTGCCGGGGTAGGCGTCAAAGCCAGGGACCACATAGAGGCGGCCGTTGGTCCATCTGCCATGGCGCGGGTCGGCCAAGGACTGGAGCAGGGCTTTGAACATATTGTCCCAACCGGTGATGTGAGAGCCCACGAAGGAGGGCGTCTGGGCGAAGGCGATGGGGAAGTCCCGGGGCACCGAGCCGGCGTTGCGGGCGTTGGCGATAAAGGCGTTCAGGTCGTCGCCGATAACCTCGGCCATGCAGGAGGTGAAGACAGCGATCATCTGGGGCTTATAGACCTGGTAGGCGTTTTTCAGACCTTCGATCAGGTTGGCTTGACCGCCGAAGACGGCCGAGTCTTCGGTCATCGAGTCGGAGACGGTGGGAACAGGCTCGCGCAGGTGACGGTTCAGGGTGTTGCGGAAGTAGGCGGCGCAGCCTTGCGAACCGTGGACGAAGGGGAGGCAGCCCTCGATGCCAAGGGCGCAAAGGAGGGCGCCGAGGGGCTGGCAGGCTTTGGAGGGGTTGATGGACAGGGCTTTGCGGTTGAAGTTCATCTCCCGGTATTCGGGCGAATTCAGCCATTCGGCCACCTCTTCTTTGGATTGCCTGTAGGCGCAGGTGTTCTCACTCATTTGCGCACCTCCTTCGCGTCTTTTTGCCAGGGCACCTTGGCCAGTCCCCAAGTGGGGCTGCTCAGGGCGATATCCATGTCACGGGCGAAGATGGGGAAACCGTCATAGGCGTGGTAGGGACCGGAATAATCCCAAGAGTGCATCTGGCGGAAGGGGTAGCCCATCTTTTCAAAGACGTACTTTTCCTTGATCCCGGAGCCGATCAGGTCGGGCCGCATGCGGTTGACGAACTCTTCAAACTCGAAAGCGGTCACGTCGTCATAGATGACGGTGTTGTCGCCCATCATGGGGAAGGTGCGGTCATAGTCGTCTTTGTGGGCAAACTCGTAACCGGTGCCGACAACTTCCATGCCCAGGTCTTCGTAGGCGCCGATGACATGACGGGGACGGAGGCCGCCGACGTAGAGCATGACCTTTTTGCCTTCCAGACGCGGGCGGTACTTGTCGATGACGGCTTGCATGAGGGGATCGTACTTGGCGATGACCGCTTCCGCTTTCTCTTGGATGGTCTCGTCGAAGAAAGCGGCGATTTTGCGGATCGATTCTTTGATCTTAGTGGGGCCGAAGAAGTTGAACTCCACCCAGGGGATCCCGTATTCCTCTTCCATGTGTTTGCAGATGTAGTTCATGCTGCGGTAGCAGTGGATGAGGTTCAGCTTCACCTGATGGGCCGTTTGCAGCATCTCGACGGTGGCGTCGCCGGTCCAGATGTTGCGCACCTTCAGGCCCATCTCTTCGAGAATCTTGATGGATGCCCAGGCGTCGCCGCCGATGTTGTAGTCGCCGATGAGGGAGACGTCATAGGGGCCGGGATCGGGACGTTCCTTTTTGGCCAGCAGGTGGTCGCGTATCGCGTCGTTGGCGATGTGGTGGCCGAGGGACTGGCTGATGCCACGGAAGCCTTCGCAGCGGACCGGGACGATGGGGATGCCCAGTTCCTTGCTCATCCGCTTGGAGACGCTCTCGATATCGTCGCCGATGAGGCCGACGGGGCATTCGGACATGACGGAGATGCCTTTAACAGTCGGGAAGAGTGCTTTGACTTCCCGACAGAGTTGCTCCAGCTTCTTGTCGCCGCCGTAGACGATGTCGCCTTCGGTGAAGTCGGAGGTGAACTGGAAGGGAACGAAGTTATCGACACCCAGGGTGCCTTCCGCCAGGTTCCGGCGGTTGCCCCAGGAGTAGTAGCCGCAGCCAACCGGTCCGTGGGAGATGTGCACCATATCTTTCACCGGTCCGAAGACGACGCCTTTGGCGCCGGCGAAGGCGCAACCGCGGGCGGTCATCAGGCCGGGGACTGTCTTGGCGTTGGATCGAATCGAGCAGGAGGCGCAGCCCTCTTCCTTGACGGTGATGTGCTTGGCGCGCATCTTCTGAACTTTTTCGGGATAGGCAGAGAGGACCTCGTCGACCATCGCTCTGCTGGCATATCCCTTCAGATCCTGCTGTTCAGCCATGAAGCTACACCTCTTTCCTTTCTAAAATTGGGTGTTTTCGTCGCGTAAGTAGCATTCGGAGGACATTGCCGGTCATCGAGAAGAGATGTCAGGGTTTATAAAAAAGTAGCTTTCTGCGTATTCTGCGAAGGCGATGTAGATGGTCGAGAAATTCGTTGCGTTGATGTGGTCTTAGCCGAGCTTGGCGGCCGCCGTTTCCTCGTCTTCCAGGATGCCGTACTGGATGAGCAGGTCTTCCAGTTCGTCCATGGTGAGCGGTGTGGGGATGACGAGTTTTTTGTTTTCGTCGATTTTCTTGGCCAGGGCGCGGTATTCATCAGCTTGCGGATGATCGGGGGAGTACTCGATGACGGTCATCCGGCGCAGCTCGGCCCGCTGGACTTGGTTGTCGCGAGGCAGGAAGTGGATCATCTGGGTACCCAGGCGGGTGGCCAACTCGTCGATCAGTTCGTATTCCTTGTCAACCTTCCGGCTGTTGCAGATCAGGCCGCCGAGACGGACCTTGCCGGAGGAGGCGTACTTGAGGATGCCGCGGGCGATGTTGTTGGCGGCGTACATGGCCATCATTTCGCCGGAGGTGACGATGTAGATCTCTTGGGCTTTGTTTTCGCGAATCGGCATGGCGAAACCACCGCAGACGACGTCGCCGAGAACGTCATAGAAGACATAATCGAGGTCCGGGGTGTAGGCGCCGTTTTCTTCGAGGAAGTTGATGGCGGTGATGACGCCGCGGCCGGCGCAGCCGACGCCCGGTTCCGGGCCGCCCGACTCGGCGCAGCGGATGTCGGCAAAACCGGTGAGGAGCACGTCACTCAGTTCGAGGTCTTCAACGGTGCCTTTCTCACGAGCCAGGTCCATGACGGTGGCCTGCGCTTTGGAGTGCAGGATCAGACGGGTCGAGTCGGCTTTGGGGTCGCAGCCGACGATCATGACCTTTTTGCCCATCTCCGCCAAAGCGGAAACGGTGTTTTGCGTGGTGGTGGACTTGCCGATGCCACCTTTTCCGTAAATGGCGATCTGCCGCATGGGGATTCCTCCTTCCGTCTTCCGTGGATGAGATTAGATGACGGCGTCGCAGCCCCGCTCTTGGGTCCGCAGGCGGACCACTTCCTGCAGGGGGCAGACGAAGATTTTACCGTCACCGATATGACCGGTTTTGTTGGCCACCACGATGGCGTCCACCGCTGCCGAGACCTGATCATCCTGGACGATGATGGTCAGCATGCGCTTGGGAATCCATTTGATCTCCGGCTCCATGCGCTGCAGGGCCGCAGAGGCAAAGCTGTTCAGTTCCGGATCGATCTCGGCGGCCCAACCGCCGATGCCCTTTTGTCGTCCCCGGCCTTCCACGCTTTGGATGGTGAGGGCCGGGAAGCCGGCCTCTTCCAGGGCCTTTTTCGTGGCCGGTAGCTGGTGGCGCCGGATGAAGGCGACGATTTCTTTCATAACAATTACAACCCCCTTGCCCCCGTACGTACGGTGTAGGCCTCTTCCACCGGGGTGACGAAGATCTTGCCGTCACCCATGGAACCGGTTTTCCCGGCTTCGATGATCACATCGACGGCTTTCTCGACATTCTCATCATCGACGACCATCAGGAGCATCGTTTTGGGGAATTCGTCATAGACGACGTCGCCGATGCGCATCCCTTTGGTTTTGCCGCGACCAAAGACGTGCATTTTCGTGAGAGAGGTCAAACCCGCCTGGGCCAGGGCCTCCGCGACGACTTCGGCTTTTTCCGGCCGGACGATGGCACGGATCATTTTCATGGAATCAACGCCTCCTCTTTTTTATTGGGGGACAGTGACGGTTTGGGAAACCCTCGAAGATGGAAACCGTAGCATCACCTCCTTATGTGGTCAGGAAAAAACCCCCGCCGGAGAAACAGAAAGAGCCCTTGGTTTTTATTGACCAAAGGCTCTCTCATCCGCTGTAAACACTCCAACCCCGCAGAAGGGGTGGCGCCCGATTTCCTATGAAGTTGTGCGCTACGCTATGTCTGCGAAAAGCTCACTCTGCGAATGACACTCTCTCCGCTTACTTGACCTGCTGGACTCCTTATGACTGAAAAAGGTTCCTCACCTAAAGGTGCATGTATCCCAACCCAACCCGGCTGTGTTCGGTGAGAGAGTGGACGGATGACTTTCCGAAGATCCCGACGGCCACCCATCTGCCGTCGGAGATGATGCTGATTTTCAAGGCTAAGCTGGCGTTGTTGGCTGTTTCGAGAAAAATCCCTTTCATCGCATCGACGGTGGCGTGCAGCACGGCGTGGACGAACTCCGATTTTGCTTCGATGACGTTGGCGTTGATGGCGGCGGCGATGACGGAATTCGTCACTTTGCCGGTGCTCTGCAAGGCGCTGACGGTGCCCCCCACTTCGGTGACGACGCAGGCCAGTCCCATCTCTTCTCCGTAGTACTGGCGAAGGCGGTATTCTTTTTCTCTCGTCTCACTCATGGCAAGCATCATGGCGGCGCGCTCTAAAGAGGGTTTGCCCTCTTGGGCAGTTGCCTTCATCTCTCCCGAATCCCCCTTTTCGCGTTCTTAGAAAAAGAAGGGTAAAATGAGAAGGGTAAAACAAAAAAAGCCATCTTGAAGCGTTCGCTCCAAAATGGCCTCTATGCCACTTAGCAGAAGAGTCCTCTAAGTTATGATATAAAGATAGCCCTGTTTTCTTATCCTGTCACTCATCGAAAACAGGAAAAATGATTGAAACAGACCAATTAAGATCTGGATATCTCTTCTTCTCTTCCTTTTTCGCATCTTTTCATATATCTGTTTCGTCTCCCAACTTTTCTTTAGGCAGTCGTCCTATTGGTGTCCATATATTGCATTCCCTATTCTTGCATGGTCAGGTCCTTTCAAAGCCTGCTTTCACGGCGATCCCCGCTGTTTCCAAAGAAGCCCGCACCGCCTTGGCTATGGCGGCGGCGCCCGGGTTGTCGCCGTGCAGGCAGAGCGTGTCCGCGTCGATCCGGATCAGGTCGCCATCCATCGATGGAATGCAGCCGGTCTTCACCATCGCCACCGCCCGCGTGCCAGCCGTCTCCGGATCTGTGATTACCGCGCCAGCGAGGTTGCGCGGCGCCAGTGTGCCGTCAGATCGGTAAGCCCGGTCGACAAAAGCCTCCTGCGCCACCGTCAGCCCCAGCCTTTTTGCTGTTTCAACGAGGCAGGAGCCGGCGAGGGCGTAGAGAACGAGTTGCGGATCGACCCTTTTTACGGCCAGCGCAACCGCCGCCGCCAATTCGTCATCGACAGCAGCCATGTTGTAAAGGGCGCCGTGCGGTTTGACATGGTGAAGCCTTCCGCCGGCGGCCTGCACGAATGCCTGCAACGCCCCGATCTGATAGATGATCAGGTTGGTCACCTCAGACGGCCGGAGGCGCATCTCCCGGCGACCGAAGCCGGCCAGGTCGGGAAAGCCGGGATGGGCGCCGATGGCTACGCCAGACTGCAAGGCCCGTTCCACTGTGACCGCCATCACATCGGGATCGCCGCCGTGAAAGCCGCAAGCGATGTTGACAGATGAGGCGATGGCGATCATCTCAGCGTCACAGCCGATCCGGTAGGCACCAAAGCTTTCGCCGATATCACAGTTGAGGTCAATCCGCATCGTTTATGATACCTCCGGCGGCGACAATCGTCGCGCAATGATGCGTGAACGAAGGACTTCTGCCTGCTGACGCAGCGCAGCCCGCGCCTCGCCAAGGGTACAAGGGACAAAACGAACTTGGTGACCGGCCTGCGCTTGGGCCAGCAAGGGGATGTCGGCGGTGATGACGGTAGCGATCTTGGGATAGCCGCCGGTGGTCTGCCGATCGGCCATCAACAGGATGGGCTGACCGTCAGGTGGAACCTGCACCGCTCCCAAAGCGGTGGCGTCGGAGATCATCTCTTTTTCCATAACCGATTGAATCGACGGACCTTCCAAGCGATAGCCCATCCGATCCGATAGAGGGGAGATGCAGAAATCTGCTGAGAAAAAGCGTTCCCGCATGACGGACGAAAAAAAATCAGCCTGGGGACCCACGATCGCCCGAACGGAGACATCTGTCTTGTAGCGGGGAACCCACTCTGCCTGCATAATGCGATACCCGATTTGGTTAAAATCCTTTCCTCGGTAGTGCAAAAGCGTATCGCCAGCCTTCAGCGCCCGGCCCTGATAGCCACCGATCTGACCCTTCACGTAGGTGGAACGACTGCCCATTACCGGTTCGACAGCCCATCCGCCGGCCACAGCCAGATAGGCCCGGCAGCCGCTGCGCGGTGCACCGAAGGTCAATAGACTGCCCGCTTCTATCAGCACGTTTTCCCACATGGGCAGGGGATTGCCATCCACTGCTGGAGATAAATCGCCGCCGGTGACGGCGATGACCGCCGTTGATAAAAAACGCAGTTGCGGCCCGACCAGTGTAATCTCCAAGGCCGCCGCACCCGGATCATTGCCGACCAGCAGGTTGGCTGCTTGCAAGGAAAAGGTGTCCATGGCTCCGGCGACGGGCATCCCGGATGCCTGATGGCCATGACGCCCCATATCTTGGACGGTAGTTAATAAGCCGCCCTTGATGACCTGTACTGTCACTGTTGCTCGTCCCCTCCACCGGCGTCAGCTGCCAGCCCGATTTGCTCTTTTGGTGTAAAAATTGGTAGGTGGCGAGATCGATGGGGCGAAAGCGAACACGGTCGCCGGGGCGCATAAGCACCGGCGTTTCCCTGCGCGGATCATAGAGTTTTACCGGCGTGCGGCCGATGATCTGCCAACCGCCCGGCGCCTCGATGGGGTACATGCCGGTCTGTTCGCCGGCGATGCCGACCGAACCGGCAGGCACAGCCTTTCTCGGTTTGGCGTGGCGTGGCGCAGCGATCTTGGCGGGCACCTTCCCCAGGTAGCAAAAACCCGGCACAAACCCGAGCATATACAGGTGATAGGTCCTGTTCGCGTGGAGGGCGATCACCTCATCTGTTTTCAGACCGCTGCGCAGCGCCAATGACGTCAGATCAGGCCCCCATTCCCCACCGTAGAGAACAGGCACATCCCAGGTCAAAGACATGGTGCTGCCCTTTTCATTCAGCAGCGCCAGTTCCGCCCATAGGTAGCATTCGACGTCGTGAGCGTCAATTTGCATCGGATCGTAATAGACGGCCAATGTGCAATAAGTGGGGACGATCTCCCGTATCCAACGATGCTTCGCTTGCGCCAGCGCCGCCGCCATGGCATGCACCTGGATGTTGATTTCCGGGGAGATCTCTTGTTCAAACTGAATGAGCCAACAACTGTCTCCCATCGGCACCAGTCGGCACTTCTGTTCTTTTGTCTGATCCTCCATGATGTGCTTGCTCATCCCCATGCTGTCAGATTGTCCTCAAAATTACAAATATGATCTCCTCGGAAAAATTGTATCGAATTTTGTTAGAGAATGAAACGCTTTTTAAGTGATATTTTTAATCCTTGTGTAATCCTAAATGCCCAGCTAGAGGGCATGGTTGTCTATTCGAAGGCATGGCTGTTCACTGAAATAGGACTGCATCTGGAAATTGATCATTCTCCGATTGTGTCGTAGAAAGAAAGATCCCTACAAATGCAAAAAGCCCACCGCTTCGCCATAAAGCAGTGGGCTTCTCCCTCAAAACTACACAGAGGGTATCTGTCGTAAAGCAGCAAGGAAGGTCAAGTCCTCGACCGATTCGTACCCGTCGACTGAACGCCTCGCGGCGCGTACATCTCGGGCCGATCTACCAGGTCATCCTCCTGGGGTCTTACCTCTTTCGAGTGGGAAGTCTCATCTTTGGGTCGGTTTCGCGCTTAGATGCTTTCAGCGCTTATCCGCTCCCGACATAGCTACCCAGCGCTGCCGTTGGCACGACAACTGGGACACCAGCGGTCGGTCCACCCCGGTCCTCTCGTACTAGGGGCAGCTCCCGTCAAACTTCCTCCGCCTGCGATGGATAGGGACCGAACTGTCTCACGACGTTCTGAACCCAGCTCACGTACCGCTTTAATGGGCGAACAGCCCAACCCTTGGGACCTACTTCAGCCCCAGGATGCGATGAGCCGACATCGAGGTGCCAAACCTCCCCGTCGATGTGGACTCTTGGGGGAGATAAGCCTGTTATCCCCGAGGTAGCTTTTATCCGTTGAGCGACGGCATTTCCACTCACATACCGCCGGATCACTAAGCCCGACTTTCGTCCCTGCTCGACTTGTCTGTCTCGCAGTCAAGCTCCCTTATGCCTTTGCACTCTTTAGACTGATTTCCAACCAGTCTGAGGGAACCTTTGGGCGCCTCCGTTACCTTTTAGGAGGCGACCGCCCCAGTCAAACTGCCCACCTGACAGGGTCCCTGCGCCCGCTTCAGGGCGCCAGGTTAGAACTTCAGTGCATTCAGAGTGGTATCCCACCGGCGACTCCACCAAACCTGGCGGCCTGGCTTCCACGTCTCCCACCTATCCTGTACAAAACACACCAAAATCCAATGTCAGGCTACAGTAAAGCTCTACGGGGTCTTTCTGTCCTATCGCAGGTAACCCGCTTCTTCACGGGTAGATCAATTTCGCCGAGTCCCTCGTTGAGACAGTGCCCAGATCGTTACGCCTTTCGTGCGGGTCGGAACTTACCCGACAAGGAATTTCGCTACCTTAGGACCGTTATAGTTACGGCCGCCGTTTACTGGGGCTTCGGTTCAAAGCGTTAACCTCTCCCCTTAACCTTCCAGCACCGGGCAGGCGTCAGCCCCTATACGTCACCTTGCGGTTTGGCAGGGACCTGTGTTTTTGCTAAACAGTCGCCTGGGCCTCTTCACTGCGACTCCTTCGATGCTACGATTAAATAGCTCGCCGGAGTACCCCTTCTCCCGAAGTTACGGGGTCATTTTGCCGAGTTCCTTAACGAGGGTTTGCTCGCGCGCCTGAGGATTCTCTCCTCGCCTACCTGTGTCGGTTTGCGGTACGGGCACGTTGTCTCTCCCTAGAGGCTTTTCTTGGCAGTCTGGAATCAGTGACTTCGCTACTAAGGTTCGCTCCCCATCAGACCTTCGCGTTGATGAGCGACGGATTTGCCTATCGCTCCGCTACCGTCCTTGGCCATGCTCGACCAGCGGCATGGTTCACCTATCCTCCTGCGTCCCCCCATCGGTCAAACGATCCAACGTGGTACAGGAATCTCCACCTGTTGTCCATCACCTACGCCTTTCGGCCTCGGCTTAGGTCCCGACTTACCCTGGGCGGACGAGCCTTCCCCAGGAAACCTTAGGCTTGCGGCGGGCAGGATTCTCACCTGCCTTTTCGCGTACTCATACCGGCATTCTCACTTCCTTGCGCTCCACCCAGCCTTCCGGCTGAACTTCTACGCCCAAGGAACGCTCCCCTACCCAAGACTTACGTCTTGCCGAAGCTTCGGCGGCCTGTTTAGCCCCGTGTCATTTTCCGCGCAGCGTCACTCGACCAGTGAGCTATTACGCACTCTTTCAATGATGGCTGCTTCTAAGCCAACATCCTGGTTGTCTGGGCAACGCCACATCGTTTTCCACTTAACAGGCACTTGGGGGCCTTAGCTGTCGGTCTGGGCTGTTTCCCTCTTGACGACGGATCTTAGCACTCGCCGTCTGACTCCCGGGCATAAATGCGGGCATTCTGAGTTTGACAGGGTTCGGTAACCGGTGAAGGCCCCTAGCCCTATCAGCGCTTTACCTCCCGCATTCTAATCCCGAGGCTAGCCCTAAAGCTATTTCGGGGAGAACCAGCTATCTCCGGGTTCGATTGGAATTTCTCCCCTACCCACACCTCATCCGCCGACTTTTCAACGTCGGTCGGTTCGGGCCTCCACGAAGTTTTACCTCCGCTTCACCCTGGACATGGGTAGATCACCCGGTTTCGGGTCTGCAGCCACGAACTATGCGCCCTGTTCAGACTCGCTTTCGCTTCGGCTTCGGCTTTTTGCCTTAACCTTGCTCGTGACCGCAACTCGCCGGTTCATTCTACAAAAGGCACGCCATCACGGTTAAACCGCTCTGACTGCTTGTAAGCATACGGTTTCAGGTTCTCTTTCACTCCCCTTCCGGGGTGCTTTTCACCTTTCCCTCACGGTACTTGTGCACTATCGGTCGCTGAGGAGTATTTAGCCTTGGAGGGTGGTCCCCCCGGATTCCCACGGGATTTCACGTGCCCCGCGGTACTTGGGATCCCTTCTATCCGTCTCGCCTTTTCGCCTACAGGGGTGTTACCTGCTGTGCCGGGCCTTTCCAGACCACTTCGACTAAGACAATTGGGACATGGTGAAGGTCCCGCAACCCCGCCTCCGAAGAGGCGGTTTAGGCTCTTCCCCTTTCGCTCGCCGCTACTGAGGGAATCTCGGTTGATTTCTTTTCCTCCGGGTACTGAGATGTTTCAGTTCCCCGGGTTGGCCTCCCACGCCTATCGATTCAGCGTGGGATACTTGGATATGACTCCAAGTGGGTTGCCCCATTCGGGTATCCACGGATCGAGGCCTGCTTGCGACTCCCCGTGGCTTTTCGCAGCTGTCCGCGCCCTTCTTCGCCTCTCAGCGCCTAGGCATCCGCCGTATGCCCTTACTAACTTGACCTTATAATCGATTATTGTCGTTGCGTTTTATCCGTCGCTCGTCAAAACCTCTTGTCTGGATCACGCTATCTAAACGTCTCGTATAGACGAGCCCTTAGAAGCATGACCATCTAAAAAAGTCTGCAAAACGGCGGCATCGATCGCTTCGACCATAACCGCTTGCGCTTTACTATCCTCTGTGCAGTTTTCAAGGAGCAAAGGGCGCCACCGTAAAGGCGGCAGGAAAGATTTATTGGTATGGTGGAGCTAAGCGGGATCGAACCGCTGACCTCTTGAATGCCATTCAAGCGCTCTCCCAGCTGAGCTATAGCCCCATGTTGACCCGCTGCTGTCCGGGCATCGCTGCGCAGACTGTCGGGCCTGCCGGTTTCCCGGCTGATCCGGCAACGTCCTACTCTCCCGGGGACCACCGTCCCAAGTACCATCGGCGCTGGAGAGCTTAACTGCCGTGTTCGGGATGGGAACGGGTGTGACCTCTCCGCCATTGTCACCGGATCATCTTTAATTGTGAGGAACGACCGTCACGAACATTTCCGGCCATCGCCGCTCGCTGCGGCGTACCGTCGTCTGTCCGCTCACCGGAATTCAGAGTCTATCATACCGGTCAATCCTGATCAACCTGTACATTTTTCCTCTAAACCCAGTGTTTAGGTCCCTCAAAATCAAACAGTTGCTTCTCTTGCGTGCTTTTTAGTCCACGCGGACTTTTCCTGGTTCGCCCTGCTCTTGACGAGCCAGGCTGCTGCCAGGATGTATCCGCCGGTTCGACCTCGACATCCCGCGACAGCGCCGCCAAAGGGTCACCGGCGACGGTCGCGGCG